>NZ_JBHWZS010000128.1:0-22343 GCF_042728155.1 Streptomyces sp. NPDC060209 | reverse complement strand
CCCCTCACGCTTTCCTCGGGCGAGTCCTCGGGTCCTTCGCGCCTTCCCGCGCGATTTCCCGCACGGACGTGCCTGCGGATCCCCCTCACGGCAGGTGGTGTTGGCCATGTTCCCTTCGGTGCCCGATACACGTCCCGCGCCTCCCGCCCCGTGCGGGGTCCCGTCCTTCGGGCCCCTGCGGGTGCGGGGCGGCGGTGGGCAACGACTCCGGCGGGCGCTGCGCGGACAGCGCCGGGCACTGGCCGCGGGGTTCGCGCTGGCCTCCGCCGTGCTCGCCGCTTCGGGGTCGGGCGGCGAGAAAGGGGCGGCCGCGGTCGCCGGGGGCGCGCCACCGGGGCCCGAGCGGCGGGCGGTACGGCTGGTGTCCGCCCCGGTGCGGATCGCCGACGCGGCGACGGTCGGGCTGCTGCGGCCCGGCGACCGCGTCGATGTGATCGCCGCGGTCGACGGAGACGCCGAGGCCAGGGTGGTGGCACGCGACGTCCGGGTGGCGGAGGTGCCACGCGGAGCGGGCGACGCGGAGGTCTCGTTCCCGGAGGGCGGCGGGGCGGGCGCGGGAAGCGGCGCCCTGGTGGTCCTGTCCGTCGAGCGGCGCACCGCGGCGGCGCTGGCGGGTGCCGGGGCTGTGGGGCGGCTCGCGGTGGCGGTGTCCCATGCCGAATAGAACAGGTATCGCGGCAACTCACCCATCGGAATTACCCGATTGGACAGCGTGGTCCCCTGCCGCCTTATGTGGCGGGGCGGTTCGCTCCCCCTACGGCACGCGCAGAGGAAGGCTCACTCGTGAGCGAGAAGAAGGTCGGCCTGCTGGAGGGATTCAAAGCCTTCCTGACGCGCGGCAATGTGATCGACCTCGCGGTCGCCGTCGTCATCGGCGCCGCGTTCACGAACGTGGTGAACGCGGTCGTGAAGGGAATCATCAATCCGGTGGTCGGCGCCTTCGGCACCCGGGACCTGGAGAAGTACACCTCTTGCCTCCGGGCTCCCTGTGCGGTGGATCCGGAGACCGGCAGGACGGACGGCATCGAGATTCTGTGGGGATCGGTGCTCAGCGCAACCCTCAGTTTCCTGATCACCGGCGCCGTCGTCTACTTCCTGATGGTGCTGCCGATGGCGAAGTATCTCGCCAGGCGCGCGGCCGCGCAGGCGGCGAAGGAGGGCGTGCAGGAGACGCTGGAGGTGAGCGAGCTGGAGGTGCTGAAGGAGATCCGGGACGCGCTGGTCGCCCAGCGGGGCCGGGCGTAGCCGACCAGGACAGCCGGCGTCCACCGGCGTCAGACGTGGTGGGGCGGCTTCTCGTCGAGGAAGCGCGCCAAGTCGGCCGCGCCGCCACCGGCGGGAGCCCGCTCGCCCCACCCCTGGTCCGTATCGTCCGAGGACTGCCGGTCCAGCGGATCGTCGAAGATCAGAGCCGGAGGCTTGGGCCTGGACTCCTGGGGCGGCCGCTGCTGCGGCTGCGACGGCTTCGATTCTCGCGGTCCGGGGGCGGGGGCGGTACTCATACCTCCAGGGTACGGCCGAGCTCAGCGGTCCTTCGGGTCGAGCCGCCACAGCCCCAGCACGACGAGGAACGACAGGCACAGAAAACCGGCCCCCCACCAGGCCGTGCCCGTGTTGCCCTCCATCCACACGTTGACGACCTCCGTCAGCGCCCACAGCTGACCGATGACGACGCTCAGCGCCAGCACCAGTCGGGCCGTCAGCTTCGCGGAGCGCTCGGGTTCCTGCTCCGAGCCCGCGCCGGGTCCCGGACCTGTGTGGCGCACCCGCGGATCGGCGTAGCCGCTGGTGGGCCGGATCTGTGGGTAGCGCTCATGGACGGGGCGGTTCAGCTCGGCGCGCGCACTGCCCGGGTGGTAGTCGGGATACGCGGAGCCGGAAGAGCTGGGGGGCCGCGGCGGCTCGACCGGGTCCAGGGGCTCGGTCATGACCGCCTCCCCGTGGCCGCGGCGTCGGAGGGAGCCGGCGCGGGTGGCGCCTCCGCGCCGCCTCCGGTGCCGGGGCAGCCGATCCGTTCGGCGAGATCCGGGCGGTCCACGCCGAGCTGGCGGCACAGCCCCTCCTCGACGCTCTCGCCCGAGCGGGTGGTGCCGACGGCCCAGATACTGCCGTCCTCCAGCTCGGTCAGCACCACCTTGGGCAGTCCGCGGGGCGGCGGACCGGCCGTGACCTCACCGGTGCGGGCGTCGAAGATCCCCTCGTGGCAGGGGCAGTAGAGCTCGCCCTCCGTACCGCGGTCCTTGCGCCAGAGCACGGCGCAGGCCAGGTGGGTGCAGACCGCGGAGTAGCCGACGAGTGTGCCGTCGTCCATCCGCACGGCGACCGCCCGGTCCTCGTCGCCGGGGTAGCGGAAGGCTAGGGACTCACCGGGCAGCAGCTGCGCCGCGATCCGCTTCGGGGCCGGCGCTTTCCCGTCCTCCGTCTCGCCGTGCCGGTGCAGGATGCCGCCCGCCACGGCCAGACCGCCCACGGCCAGGCCACCGGAGACGGTGGCGACGATCCGGAGGTAGTCGCGCCGGGTGGTCAGCGAGTCCGCGGCGATCCTGTCGTGCAGGGCCTCACGCGGGTCGCTTCCGGAGCCGCGGCCGGGGCCCGGCTGCTCCTGTTCGGTGACGCTCATCGGCGGACGTCCTTCCCGTTGATCTCGACGACGGGAAGTCCGCCGGGTACCGGCCACTGGACCCGCTCCGCGGGCACGACCATGGCCACGCCGGTGCGGACCTCGCTCTCACCGAAGACGAAGGTGTCGGCGACCTGCACACCGGGGCGTTCCGCCTGGAGCTCCTCGACGGTGCCGTAGTACAGGGCGCCGGTCGGGCAGACGGTGGCGCACATGGGGGCCAGCCCGTAGGCGGTGCGGTCGTAGCAGAGGTTGCACTTCATCTGCAGCTTCGCCTGGAGGTCGATCTTCGGAACACCGAAGGGGCAGGCGTTGACGCAGTTGGCACAGCCGATGCAGCGGGTGGTGTCGGCCTGCTGCACGACGCCGTCGGCGGTGACCAGGATCGCGTCGGCCGGGCAGACCTCGGCGCAGGGCGCCACCGGGTCCTCGCAGTGCATGCAGACCGTGGGAAGGGAGGCGACGGATGACCCCTCGTCGGTGTAGTCGAGGTGGATCATCGACTTGCCACGGTGCGAGTCGCATTCCCGGCAGGCGGAGACACAGGCCTGACAGCCGATGCAGCGCCCCGGGTCGATGAACATCGTTCTGCCCATCATTCGGGCATCAGCTCCTTTCCGAGGTGCCGCGGCCCTGCGGGGCCGTGGGCGGCAACGGGTCGGTGCGGGAGACCTGGGTCTCGGGGTAGGCGACATGGCCGGGCGCGACCGGGGGCGCGGGGACCTCGTCGATCGCTTCGGCATGCTCGATGCGGCAGGCGCAGACCTTGTACTCGGGGATCTTGGAGCGGGGGTCGAGGGCGTCGATGGTGAGTGCGTTGGCCGCTGTCGGAACGGGCCAGTGGTAGGGGATGAACACCGTGTCGGGCCGGATCGCCTCTGTGACCAGGGCGGGGAACACCTCACTGCCGCGCCGGGTGACGACACGGACGGGTTCGCCGTTGCGGAATCCATGGGAGGGGTGGACCTCGGCCCAGGGCCTGGGGGTCTGTTCGACGAGGGCGCCCAGCCGGCGGGTCTGGTTGCCGGAGAGGAAGTGGGCGACGGTGCGTCCGGTGGTCAGCGTCATCGGGTGCTCGTCGTCGTACGGGTCCGCCGGCGGATGCCACTCGACGACCTGCATGTGGATCTTGCCGTCGGCGTGGTAGGTCGTGCCGTCCTCGAACAGCCGGGGAGTGCCGGGGTGGTCGGTGGACGGGCAGGGCCAGGAGATCCCGCCGGTCTCCTCGAGCCGCTCGTAGGTGATGCCGGAGTAGTCGATGATGGTGCCCGCCGAGGCCCTGCGCAGCTCGTCGAAGACTTCGCGGGAGCCGCCGAACGCGAATTTGTCCCCGGCTCCGAGACGGCGGGCGATCTCGCACATCACCCAGGTGTCGGTCCGCACGCCGGACGGTGGTTCCTGCGCCTTGTTGTGCTTGACGACCCGGGCCTCGGCGTTGGCCATCACCCCTTCGTCCTCGGCCCAGATGGTGACGGGGAAGACGACGTGCGCGTTCGCGGCGGTCTCGGAGAGGAAGAAGTCGAACTGGGCGTGGAATTCGGTGGTGTCGTACCCATCCTTGACCACGGCGTAGTTGGGGAGCGAGACGAAGGGGTTGTTGCAGATGCCGATCAGGCCGCGGATCTCCCGGCGCTGCATCTGCCAGACCATTTCCATCATCGAGGTCCCGGCGGCCGGGAGTTCGGACTCCTCGATGCCCCAGATCTCACAGATCTGCCGGCGGTGCTCCTCGTTGAGGATCGAGCGTCCGCCGGGGAGGAGGTCGGCCTTCTGGCCGTGCTCGCGGCCTCCCTGGCCGTTCCCCTGCCCTGTGAGGGTTCCGTACCCGGCGCCGGGCTTGCCGATGTGGCCGGTGGCGGCACAGAGGTTGATCACGCTGAGGCAGTTCTCGACGCCCTGTGTGTGGTGTTCGATTCCCCGGGCGTGGAAGGCCATCGCCTTGGGGGCGCGGGCGAAGGCGCGGGCGACCTGGACGATCTGCTCCGCGGGGATACCGCAGATCTCGGCGGCCCGGGACGGGGGGTACTGGGCGACATTGGCCTTGACCTCCTCCCAGCCGGAGGCGTGGGCCGCGAGGTAGGCCTCGTCCGTGAGGCCCTCCTCGATGACGACGTTCAGCACGGAGTTGAAGAAGGCGGAGTCGGTGCCCGACTTGAGCGCGACATGGATGTCGGCGGTGCGCGCGACCGCCGTCTCGCGCGGGTCGATCACGATCAGGGTGGCCCCGCGGTCCCTGGCTCCCCAGACGTACTGGGTCAGCACGGGGAAGCACTCGCCCACGTTGGCTCCGGCGAGCAGGAGGCAGTCGGTGAGCAGAATGTCGGAGAAGGGGTTCCCGGCCCGGTCGATGTTGAAGGCGAGCTTGTTGGCGCCGGCGGCGCTGACCATGCAGAGCCGGCCGTTGTAGTCGACGTGCTTGGTCTTCAGCGCGACCCGGGCGAATTTGCCGACCAGATAGGTCTTCTCGGAGAAGAGGCTGGCCCCGCCGAGCACGCCGAAGGCGTCCCGCCCGTGGTCCTGCTGGATGCGCTTGATCTCGGAGACGGTGAAGTCGAGCGCCTCGTCCCAGGAGACCTCCCGCAGCTCCTCGTCGCGGGAGCGGCGCATGAGGGGGGCCGTGAGCCGGTCCGGGTGGTTGACCTGCTGGTAGGCGTTGATGCCCTTGGGACAGAGCCGCATGCGGTTGATGTCGTGGTTGCGCGGCTCCACGCCGAAGACCTTGCCCCCGCGGTCCACGCGGAGATACATCCCGCACTGGACACCGCAGAAGCAGCAGTGGGTGGGGACGAGCGTCTCGCCGTTCTGGTCGGCGTGCCACTGGTCGGCCGGAATGCCGCCCGCGTCCCGGAAGCCACGGGTCCCAGGCGGAGCGAGCGAGGGATCGAGGGGGACAGCCGTACGGCCGTCGGCTGCGCGTGGGTCCGCGGTCACTTGAAGCCCTTCTTGACCTGGGTGAGATAGGCGTTGCCGCGCAGCACCCGCTTGCAGCGGGGGCAGTATTCGGCCCATGCGTCGAAGCCGAGTTCGAGGTCACGCATGGTGCCGCGCAGATTCTCGACGTACGGGCCGGTGTCGATGGCTTCCCCGCAGCGGCGGCAGGCGAAGACCTTGTCGTCCTGGCGGCCGGTGTACTTGAAGAGCTGCATGCCGACCGCTGCCGGGCGCTGCACGATGTGGAAGAACTTCCCGAACGGGATGTAGATGAGGGTGAAGACCACCGAGACCATGTGGAGGATCGCCAGGAACTCGTAGCCTCCGCCGTGCAGGAAGATCGAGGAGAAGGTGAGCAGCAGGCCGGTCACGGAGATGATGATCAGGGCGAGCAGCGGCACCATGTCGTAGGCGAAGCGCTGTCCGGTGATGGCCCCGCGGTCCTTCATCCGGCGCCAGAGGAAGTACCCCGCGCCGGGGATGACCAGTACCGCGGCGATGTCCAGGCCGTGGAACATCAGCCAGCCGACGAAGTTCAGCGAGTCGAAGCCGATGATCTTGAGGCCCCAGATGCGCATCTCGTAGCCGGGTCCCGAGCCGCTGCCGGAGGTGAAGGTGAACCAGCCCCAGGTCAGCGGGAAGGTGATCAGTGCGGCGAGGATGCAGCCCCAGAAGATCAGCTGGTGGGCGGCCCAGCGCGCGTGGGAGCGGGCGCCCAGGAACTTCTGGAAGCCCAGATAGGTCGCGATCATCTTCGGCAGCGCGGTGGGCGTCCTGCGGAAGTTCTCGGTCGAGAACAGGCTGCGCCAGCCGTTCTTGAAGAGCCGTCGGGCACCGGGGGCGGAGACCCAGACGGTGTAGCGGTAGGCGACACCGAAGGCGAGGAAGACGGTGGCGACGGCGTACGGCAGCAGCGCCGAGTCGAAGTCGTGCAGCAGGCGGCTGCCGAACACGATCGCGAGGATCAGCAGGCCGGACACGACGGCACCGGCCAGGGTCGCGCGGCCCGAGACGGACCGGGGAAGGCTCCGGGCGGCTCTGGCGACGATGGAGGGCCCCGGGCCGGACGGCCGGTCGTCCGGCCCGCCGGATGTGCCGGTGCGGACACCGGGCTCGGACTGCTCGGCTGCGGCGGGCGGTTCTGGTGGCTCGGTCACCCGGCCACCGTAGGACCGTAATAGACGTTTGGTCCCGTTATATGCCCCGATGGTGTGGTCGAGTCGCCCAAGTGGCCCGCGTCCCGGCGGACTACGGCATGCCTGCGCTTGCCCGGCCGCCGCCTGTACGTTCGCCGTTACACGGCACCCCCGCACCCACGAGGAGCTCGTCATGACCGAGGAACAGTCAGGCCCGGGTCCGCTGGACGCACTGACGGACGTGTCCGGGATCCGCGTCGGGCATGCCCGGGTGCCGGGCGAGGGGGCACTGAGCGGCACCACGGTCGTCCTCGCCCCCGAGGGCGGAGCCGTGGCGGCCGTCGACGTACGTGGAGGCGGCCCCGGCACCAGGGAGACGGACGCGCTCGATCCGCGCAATCTGGTGCAGCGGATCGACGCGGTCGTCCTGACCGGCGGCAGCGCGTACGGGCTCGACGCCGCGTCCGGCGTGATGGCCTGGCTCGAGGAGCAGGGGCGCGGCGTCCGGGTCGGCCCGGGCCAGTCCCAGGTGGTGCCGGTGGTCCCGGCGGCCTGCGTCTTCGACCTGGGCCGGGGCGGGGACTGGCGGGCCCGCCCCGACGCGTCGACCGGGCGTGCCGCCGTGGAGGCCGCCGCCGCTTCCGAGCCGGGCGCACGGGTCCCCGAGGGCACGGTGGGCGCCGGCACGGGCGCGGTGGCCGGGCAGATCAAGGGCGGGGTCGGCACGGCGAGCGTGCGCCTGCCGTCCGGCACCACGGTCGCCGCGCTGGCCGTCGTCAACGCGGCGGGCTCCGTCGTCGATCCGCGGACCGGGGTGCTGTACGGGGAGTACGGGACGGGAGAGCCACCCGTGCACCCCGCGCCCCCGGTGCACGAGGCCGCACGCCGGCGGCTGGCGGAGATCCGGAGCGCGCGGGCCGACCGCGCGGAGTGCGAGAGCGCCCCCGGCGACGGCGCGCACGGCGCGCGGGGGAACGGTGTCCTCAACACCACGATCGCCGTCGTCGCCACCGATGCCACCCTCACCCGGGCCCAGGCACAGAAGCTCGCGGGCACGGCGCACGACGGCCTGGCGCGCGCCGTCCGGCCGGTGCACCTGCTCACCGACGGGGACACCGTGTTCGCCCTCTCCACCGGCCGGCTGCCGTTGCCCCCGGAGCCCGTCGCCGAACTCAACGACATCCTGGCGGCGGGGGCGGACGCCCTGACCCGCGCCGTGGTGAAGGCCGCCAGAGCGGCCCGGGGAGTCGAAGGCCCCGGAGGCACATTCCCCTCGTACAGCGAGCTCTACGGCGCATCCTGAAGAGGCCGGGAATCTCTCGCGCGGCATCCCGGGCGGGCAGGGAACTTTCCGCGTGCGCGGTACGTTTTTTGCGAACCCCGGTCACGATGTCAGACCCAGGGACTACGTTATGCACGCATCAGGTAACACGCGGCAACGGCCTGGAGACAGCACCTTGAGCGATCCGTACGAGACAACCGAGCAGCACCTCGAGCGACTCCTGCGATGCGCCCTCAACTCCTTCGACCTGTCCGACACCACGGTCGACCGGCTAGGGACGGCGCTGGCGCACAGCAGTGCCCTGCACTCGTCCCACCACAGTTCCGTGCTGCACCGCGAGACCTACCGGCACACCTACCTGCTCTCCGACGGCACCGCGCTCACCCTGTGGGAGCTGGTCCACGGAGGCGGCAGGGACATCCCGGCCCCTCGCCGCCACGAGCTGTACGACGACGAGGGCGACGCCCACCTCGCCGCGGCGCGCCTCGCCGGCAGTTTCTGGGACACCCCCGCCCTCGGTGACGACAGCCTGCGGGAGGACCTGGAGGCGCTCACCCTGCTCATGAGCGTTCCCCCGGCCCCCCTGCCCCGGATGTACGCCCCGGACAATTCGGCGGACCACGCCCGCCGCGTCCTGCGCCGCGCGGAGAACGGCGACCGGCCGGGCGCCGGGACGGCCGGACTGCTCCGGGCGGCCTTCGCCCACCACATCACCCAGGTCTTCGGCCGCCAGTACCGCGTCGACGGGCGGGACGCCGGTTTCACGCTCTACGAGCACGCCTTCCTCCTCCTGGACGGCAGCGAGACGAGCCTGTGGGAGGTCGAGCACACGGCCACACCCGACGGCCGCCACATGTGCGAGGTCTATGACGACGAGCAGACCGCGCGCCTGGCCATGGAGGACCGCACCCGGATCTGCTGACCGCCCCCGTACCGGCGGCCCGCGGGCACACGGGGGGGGCGGCGCATTCCCCATCAGGCCGGATTCTGACCTGATGGGGCGGCATTCTGGAACCATGACGGACACCCCGGCACGGCTCCTGCGTCTGCTGTCCCTCCTCCAGACACCGAGGGAGTGGCCGGGCAGCGAGCTGGCCGGCCGGCTGGAGGTCAGCCCGCGCACCATCCGCCGCGACATCGACCGGCTCCGCGACCTCGGCTATCCGGTCGAGGCGTCGCGCGGTTCGATCGGCGGCTACCGCCTGGTCGCTGGCACCGCCATGCCGCCGCTCCTGCTGGACGACGAGGAAGCGGTGGCCATCGCTGTGGGGCTGCGGGCCGGGGCCGGGCATGCCATCGAGGGCGTCGACGAGGCGTCCGTACGGGCCCTGGCCAAGCTGGAGCAGGTCCTGCCGGCACGGCTGCGGCACCGGGTCTCGTCCCTGCAGAACGCCACGGTGCCCCTCACCCGCGGCGACGGCGCGACGATCGACCCTCGGACACTCACGGTGATCGCCTCGGCGGTCACCGCGCGCGAACGGCTGCGCTTCGGCTACCGGGCGAGGGACGGCGCCGCGTCGAAACGGCAGGCCGAGCCGTACCGGCTGGTGAGCACGGGCAGCCGCTGGTACCTCGTCGCGTACGACCTGGACCGCGAGGACTGGCGCACCTTCCGGGTGGACCGGGTGAGCGAGCCGTTCGCCACCGGGGCCCGCTTCACCCCGCGCGAGCTGCCTGCCGAGAGCGAGGACGCCGCCGAGCTCCTCGCACGGTCGATGTCCCGCCAGCAGCCGGAGTGGCACATGGACGTGACGTTCGAGGCGTCGGCCGACTTCGTGGCGGCCCGGCTGCCCGCGGAGCTCGGCGCGTTGGAGCCGGGCGGTGAACACAGCTGCCGACTCCGCACGAACTCATCCAGCTCGCTGGAGTGGGTGGCCCTGCGGCTCGCCTTGGTGGACTGCGCGTTCGAGGCGCACGGCCCGCCGGAGCTGGTGGAGCACCTCGGCATCCTGGGCGCACGCCTCTCCGCTGCCGCGTCACGCCCGCCGGCCGCGGGCCGGACATGAATGAGCCCCGGCGCCGGGGGGGGTGGGCGCCGGGACTCAGCTCAGGGGACCGGAAAGAGACCGGTCGTCGGGCCGGTGCGAACCGGCTTGATGGGGAGATTACGGGTTATCGGCTCACGCCGCAGCGTCAAAGCCCGTGTCGTGAGCCATTCGCTTCAATTCGAGCAATGCGTGCTTCTCGATCTGCCGGATCCGCTCCCGCGTCAGACCGTGCTGCTTGCCCACCTCGGTGAGGGTCCGCTCCCGGCCGTCCTCGATCCCGTAACGCATCTTGATGATGGATGCGGTGCGGTTGTCGAGCTTGCCGATCAGGTCCTCGAGCTCCTCGCTGCGCAGCAGCGTCATCACGGACTGCTCGGGCGACACGGCTGAGGTGTCCTCCAGCAGATCCCCGAACTGCGTGTCGCCGTCGTCGTCCACCGACATGTTCAGGCTGACCGGGTCACGTGCCCAGTCCAGGACGTTGCCGACACGCTCGGCGTTGGAGTCGAGCTCCCGGGCGATCTCCGAGTGCTCCGGGTCGCGCCCGTTCTCGCGGTTGAACTCCCGCTGCACACGCCGGATCCTGCCGAGCTCCTCCACGAGGTGGACGGGGAGCCGGATCGTGCGGGACTGATCGGCGATGGAACGGGTGATGGCCTGCCGGATCCACCACGTGGCGTACGTCGAGAACTTGAATCCCTTGGCGTAGTCGAACTTCTCGACCGCGCGCACCAGGCCCGCGTTCCCTTCCTGGATCAGGTCGAGCAGGGGCAGACCCGCCCTCGGGTAGCGCCTGGCCACGGCAACGACGAGCCGGAGGTTGGAGCGGATGAATACGTCCTTGGCGCGCTCGCTCTCGGCGACCAGCGCCTCCAGCTCCTCACGCTTCGCTCCGCCGGCTTCGCTCTCCACCACTCCGTCGAGGATCTGCTGGGCGTAGACGCCCGCCTCGATCGTCTGTGAGAGCTCGACCTCCTTGGCGGCGTCGAGCAACGGGGTGCGAGCGATCTCGTCCAGGTACATGCCGACCAGGTCGCGATCGGCGATCTCCCCGCCCACGGCGCGAACACTGCTTGCCCGGTCGGTCCCGCCGGTGCTGGCGGACGAACGACGAGCGACGGCACGGGTTGCCATGCGAGCTCCCTTACTGAGTAGGTCGCGACACCCTCCCGGGTGCCCTGCATCCGATGGAAACAACGACTGGAATCCGGACAGAATTCCCACGGGGCCCATTCACTTTCGAGATCATGCAGTACCCTGTCGCCTCCAACGGGAGGACAGATGGTGCAGATACCCACAGAGCTGCAGGTCAGGCCCGGCATGGAGGCCGACCTGAAGGCCCTCACGGACATCTACAACCATTACGTCCGTGAGACGGCGCTCACATTCGACACGGTCGCGTTCACTCCGGAAGAGCGCCTGCCGTGGCTGCGCTCCCACCCGGAAGACGGCCCCCACCGGCTTCTGGTTGCTCTGGACCCTGGTACCCAGGACAACGCGCCGCATGTCCTCGGTTATGCCACCAGCAGCCCCTACCGCCCCAAGGCGGCGTACAGCACCTCGGTCGAGGTGAGCGTGTACTGCGCTCCCGGCACAACCGGCCGCGGCGTCGGCACCCTCCTCTACAAGGCCCTGTTCGAGGCCCTGGCCGACGAGGACATCCACCGCGCCTATGCCGCGATCGCACTGCCGAACGAGCCGTCGGTCCGGCTGCACGACGCCTTCGGCTTCCGCCACGTCGGCACGTACACGGAGGTCGGCCGGAAGTTCGGCCGGTACTGGGACGTGTCCTGGTACGAGAAGCCGCTGCTCAGCCGAACTGCACCGAGCGCTTGGCCAGACCCAGCCAGAATCCGTCGATGACACTGCGCCCCTGATCGAGCTCGGCCTCCGCCGCGCCGAGCGTGACGAAGAGTGGCGCGAAGTGCTCGGTGCGGGGATGGGCCAGCCTGCCCGCCGGTGAGGCGTGCTCGAAGTCCAGCAGGGAGTCGATGTCCTGCGCCTGGAGCGCCCGGTGCCCCCAGTCGTCGAACTCCGCGGACCAGCCGGGGGTGCCGCCGCCGGTGTGCCGCAACGCCGCCAGGTTGTGCGTGAAGAAACCGCTCCCGACGATCAGCACACCCTCGTCGCGCAGCGGGGCGAGCTTGCGCCCGATGGCCATCAGCTTCTGCGGGTCGAGCGTCGGCATCGAGATCTGGAGAACGGGGATGTCGGCGGCCGGGAACATCTCGACCAGCGGCACGTACGCCCCGTGGTCGAGGCCGCGGTCGGGGATGTCCTGGACCGGGGTGCCGGCGCCGCGCAGCAGCTTGCGGACGTCGTCCGCGAGCCGCGGGGCTCCGGGGGCGGCGTACTGCACCTGGTAGTAGTGCTCCGGGAAACCCCAGAAGTCGTACACCAGCGGCACGGCCTCGGTGGCGCCGAGGGCCAGCGGGGCCTCCTCCCAGTGCGCGGAGACCATCAGGATCGCCTTGGGGCGCGGCAGCCCCGCCGACCAGGCGGCCAGCTCTCCGGGCCATACCGGGTCGTCGGCGAGCGGCGGGGCGCCGTGCGAGAGGTAGAGGGCGGGCATACGTTCCGCGGCGACTGTCATGACACTCCCATTCCTCTGCCGATCAAGGTATGTGTGTTCACTACAGGCACCGGGAACGGGCATCTGCGCAAGCACCTGGGATTCGGCGGATCGGCTCTTCGGACCCGAATCTTTGAATCTTCAAGTTCCAACTACCGGAGACCTTAGCTCTATCTAGTTCAACTTTCAAGAAAAGGTCGTACAGTGGAGTACATGACCACGGCATCACCCGGCGGGCCCCGGTGGCTCACCGACGAAGAGCAGAGCGTGTGGCGCGCCTATCTCCACGCCACCACGCTCATGGAGGACCACCTCGACCGCCAGTTGCAGCGCGACGCCGGCATGCCGCACATCTACTACGGACTGCTCGTCAACCTCTCCCAGGCCCCCCGGCGGCAGAAGCGCATGACCGAGCTGGCCAAGGACGCCAAGATCACCCGCTCCCGTCTCTCGCACGCCGTCGCCCGGCTGGAGAAGAACGGCTGGGTCCGGCGCGAGGACTGCCCCTCCGACAAGCGCGGCCAGAACGCGGTCCTCACCGACGAGGGCTACGAGATGCTGGCGCGGTCCGCACCGGGACACGTCGAGGCCGTGCGCCAGGCGATGTTCGCCCGGCTCAGCCCCCAGCAGGTACAGAGCCTCGGCGAGATCATGCAGGTCATCGCCACCGGCCTTCAGCCGGAGGGCACGGACGCGGATCTGCCCTGGCTCCGCTGAGCGGAACCAGGGCAGACGAACTCGGCGTCGGAGGCCGTCAGGCGTACGCCGGACGGCCCGGCGCCGGACCGGACACCCGGCCCGGCGCCCGGCTCAGTGCGCGACGACCGGGATCTTGAACTCGTCCTCGGCCCCGTCCGTCAGGTCTCCCGAGCCGTCGACAGCACCGGCACCCGGACGTCCGGTGTTGATCAGCGTCACCGCGATCGCCGAGGCGGCGACCAGGATGCCGACCGCCCACCAGATGGCGCTGGCGAAGCCGGTGACCATGGCCTGAAGCTGGAGCAGCTTCGGGTCGCTCGCACCGGCGGCGTGATCGGCGATGTACGCGGTGGTGGCACCGGCCGCGATGGTGTTGAGCAGCGCCGTACCGATGGCACCGCCGACCTGCTGCGAGGTGTTCACCATCGCGGAGGCCACACCCGCGTCACGCGGCTCGATACCGTGCGTGGCCAGCGACATGGCCGGCATGAACGCCGTACCCATACCCAGGCCCAGCAGCAGCTGGCCCGGCAGGATGACTGCGGCGTAGGAGGTGTCGATGTCCAGCTGGGTCAGCAGCAGCATGCCGATGCCGGCCACCAGGAAGCCGGGGCCCATCAGCAGCCTCGGCGGGACCCGGGTCATCAGCCGTGCGCCGATCTGCGTGGAACCGGTGATCATGCCCGCGATCATCGGCAGGAACGCGAAGCCGGTCTTGACCGGCGTGTAGCCCTTGACCACCTGCAGGTAGTAGGTCAGGAAGAGGAAGAGCCCGAACATCGCGATGATGGCGAGGCCCAGCGAGAGGTAGACCCCACCGCGGTTGCGCTCGGTCAGGACGCGCAGCGGCAGCAGCGGGGACTTCACCCGCGACTCGGTGACGACGAAGGCCAGCAGCAGAACGCCCGCGGCGACGAACATGCCGATGGTCAGCGAGTCCGACCAGCCGGCCGACTCGGCGCGCGTGAAGCCGTACACCAGGGACACCAGGCCCAGCGTGGACAGGACGACACCGGGGATGTCGAGCGGGGAGCGGTTGCGTCCGCCGGCCGGCTCCCGGATGACGAAGTACGCGCCCGCGGCTGCGATGACGGCGAACGGGATGTTGACGAAGAACGTCCAGCGCCAGTTCAGGTACTCGGTCAGGAAGCCGCCCAGGATCAGGCCGACCGCGCCACCGCCACCGGCGATGGCTCCGTAGATGCCGAA
Organism: Streptomyces sp. NPDC060209; assembly: GCF_042728155.1. Classification (NCBI taxonomy): domain Bacteria; kingdom Bacillati; phylum Actinomycetota; class Actinomycetes; order Kitasatosporales; family Streptomycetaceae; genus Streptomyces; species Streptomyces sp. NPDC060209. Next base: position 7,906 of record NZ_JBHWZS010000128.1, on the reverse strand, counting down.
GGCCTTGGCTCGCTCCTTGGCGTCGGTGAACATCACCGCGAGCAGCGAGAGTGCGGCCGGTGCGAGCAGGGCCCCGAAGACACCCTGCAGGGCGCGCGAGCCGAACATCATGGCCTGGCCGGTGGCGGCACCACCGAGCGCGGAGGCCAGGGCGAAGCCGATCAGGCCGACCAGGAAGGTCCGCTTACGGCCCCAGAGGTCGGCGATACGTCCGCCGAAGAGCAGGAGCCCGCCGAACGCGAGCGCGTACGCGGTGATCACCCACTGCTTGTTGCCGTCGGAGATGCCCAGGTCGGTCTGGGCCGACGGCAGGGCGATGTTCACGATGGTCGCGTCGAGCACGACCATCAGCTGGGCGAGGGCGATGAAGGCCAGTGCTTTCCAGCGACTGGGATCCGGAAGGGTGCCGGCTGTTTTCGACATGGGAGTAGCCACCTAAGGACACGAAGAGTTGCGAGTTCGGCGAACGGGCCGCGAGCGGGCCGCGAACGGGCCCGTGTACGAAACCGAAAAGGGCGAGCTGTTCCGGTGACCGGACCTGCGTGTCAGGGCCGGGCCGGCTTCATAGGGCTGGTGTGGCCGCTGAGGGCCGAGGGTCTGTGGGTCGTTTCCGGTGCGCGGGCGTCAGCACCCGAGGCGCAGGTCCTCCAAGGTCGCCGCCGATCCCGGCAGCTCCGAGCGGGCCGGGGATTCCAGACCGTCCAGGAAGAGCTGCAGATGGCGGTGGGTGAACCGGTCTATGTCCAGGCAGGCGATGCCGGGCAGCGGACGGGTGAGCTGGGAGAGGGCGACGAGTACGTCACCGACGGCGATGTCGGTGCGCAGCCTCCCTGCGGACATGGCGCGCTCCACGAGCCCTTCGACAGCCTCTTCGAGGCGACGGCGCTCGGTGAGCAGTTCGGGATGGTCGGTGTCGAAGCCGCCGGACAGCATCGGGCACAGGGCGCCGATCCGTTCGTCGGCCGCTGCGTGCACGAAGCGGCTGAGGGCGGCGAAGGGGTCGGACTCGGCCGCGACGGCCTCCTCCACCCGGTCGGTGGTGCGGGAGGTGACGGCGAGGACGACCTCATGGATCAGAGCCGCCCGGTCGGGAAAGTTCCGGTAGAGCGTGGCGTTGCCGACTCCGGCCCTGCGCGCGACCTCGTCGAGCGGCACATCCGGCCCGAACTCGACGAACATCTCACGCGCGGCCGCGATGATCCGCTCCCTGTTGCGCAACGCGTCGGCCCGCGGACGGGGCGTACGGCGTTGTACGGCGCAGGTGGCGGTCTCGGCGACGGACTCCACGGCCATGACCCTTCTCTCCGGTGTGCGACCCCCCGGCGTAACCGGGGACCGTGTCCCCGTTTCGCGAGGACACAGGTGCAAACGGGGAGAGGCTCCCCGGTTATTTCCCGAGAGCATGTGACCTGGGTCACAAACTGAAGTGCGGCAAAAAACCCTCCATCGGCGCACCCGACGGGCGGTCCCCCACGACCCGGCAGAGGCTGATCGCCAGAGCGCAGTCAGGGCCGGCCGACTGCCGCCGACCGAAGGCGAGCCCTATGCAGCAGCCCCGCCACCGGATACGCGGGCACCGCCGCCCCCTCGCCCTCGCCGGAGCGACGGCCCTGGTCATCGCGACGATGGCATCGGCCAGCACCACCCTCCCCGTCGCCAGCCGCGCCTCCGCCGGACCCGTGGCCGCGCCGCGGGGGACCGGGCTCGCACCGTGCCGGATACCCACGACCATGGGCGTACAGATGTCGGAGGGCATGCCGACACCGCCCGGCTACGCACGCTCCACCGGCCGGATCAGAGCCCTCAACCTGATGATCGACTTCCCCGACGCGCAGGCGACGGAACCGGCGGCGGACCGGCTCGCGGAATTCTTCCCGCAGACCTCCGAGTGGTTCCGCACCAGCTCCTACGGCCGGCTCACCTACCTGCCCGAAGCACCGGTGAAGGACTGGCTGCGGATGCCGCTGTCCTTCTCCGAGTACGGGATAGAGCGCGGCTCACCGTACGAACCGGGCTACCGCAAGATGGTCAAGGACCTGGTGACGGTCGCCGATCCGAAGGTCGACTTCGCGGAGTACGACCTGGTCAACGTGCTGGTGACCCCGAACGCCGGCCCCTCCGCCCTGGACACCGTCCTGTCCGTGACCTTCTCCGGCAACGACGACGCCCCCTTCGCCGACGGCGTCCCGCTCGCCAACACGTCCTTCGTCTACAGCCGGCAGGACGACGGATCGGGCTCGTACGCGGAGACCGGCTACCGGGTCCTCCCCCACGAGAACGGCCACGTCTTCGGGCTGCCCGACCTCTACACGATGGAGGGCGGCGGCTCCGTGGGGCACTGGGACATCATGTCCGAGGACTGGGGGGCCAACAACGACCTCCTGGGCTGGCACAAGTGGAAGCTCGGCTGGCTGGGCAGTGACCAGGTCAGCTGCGCCGCCATGCCCGGCACCAGCGATCACATTCTGGAACCGCTGGCCACGACGGGCGGCCCGAAGCTGGTCTTCGTGCCGGTGAGCGCGCAGTCCGGCTACGCGGTGGAGGTGCGGACCGCGGAGGGCAACGACGAAGCGGTCTGCCGGCCCGGCGTCCTCATCTACAAGGTGAGCTCCGACGTGGACACCGGACAGGGCCCGGTCTCCGTCGAGGACAGCACCGAGGACAGCGGCGGCTGCACCCGTCGGCCGAACGTCCACACCGAGCTCTCCGACGCCCCGTTCGAACCCGGTGAGACGTTCACCGACCGGGCCGATGACATACGAATATCCGTGCTGGAGAAGGACGCCGACGGGAACTACCGGGTGCGGATCACCCGGCCGTGAGCCCTCGGCCCCCGCCCTCGCGCGCGTACTCCTGAACCGTGCCGCGCAGCTCCCGCTTCAGGATTTTCCCCGTCGCGTTCCGCGGCAGCGGCTCCCGTGTCACCAGCACATGGGCCGGGACCTTGAACGCGGCCAGCCTCCGGCCCACGTGTGCCCGCAGTGCGTCCGCCGTGACGACGGAATCAGGACGTACCCGGACGACCGCCGCGACCTCCTCCCCCAGCACCGGGTGCGGAACGCCGAGCACCGCCGCGTCGTCGACATCGGGATGGTCGTGCAGCACGGCCTCGACCTCCACGCAGTACACGTTCTCACCGCCCCGGATCACCATGTCCTTGATCCGGTCGACGACGGACACCCGCCCGTCCCGGACGACGGCGAGATCCCCCGTACGGAACCAGCCGCCGGTGAACGCCCCGGCCGTCGCCGCCTCGTCGCGCCAGTAGCCGCGGACGAGGGACTGGCCGCGCAGCCACAGCTCGCCGGCCTCGCCGTCGGGAAGTGCCTCGCCCGCGGGACCGGCGATCCGGACCTCGGTGACCGGCGTCGGGGTGCCGACGGAATCCGGGTGCGCCCGGTAAGCGGCACCGAAACTGGCCAGCACCCCACCGCTGGTCTCGGTCAGTCCGTAGCCGTTGCGCGGCTCGATCCGCTCACCGTGCCGGGCCGTGAGCTGCGCGACCAGGTCCGGCGGAGCCGCCGCCCCGCCGGTGTTCAGCCCCTTCAGGCTCTCCAGACCGTCGCCCGCACGGTCCGCCGCCGCGAGCAGCTGGAGCGCGGTGGCCGGAACGCCCGCGTAGTGGGTGACCCCGTGCCGGCGGATCAGCCGGAGGGCCTCGTCCGCGTCCCACTTCGGCATCAGGACGAGGGTGCCGCCCGCCGCCATCGCCGCGTACAGGCTGGTGAACGCGGCGACGTGGAAGAACGGGAACGTCATCAGGGTGACCGGCGCGGGCCCCTGCCCAGGGATGACCCCACGGCCCAGCGCCGAGGCCGCCGCCTGGTAGCGCGGGTTGAGGGCCGCGCCCGCCTGCGCGAGGTGGGTGGCCACGGCACCCTTGGGCCGCCCCGTGGTGCCGGAGGTGTAGATGATCGTGGCGTCGTCCTCGGGCCTGATCTCCAGCTCGGGCGGCGCCGCCGTCGGGTCGGGCTCCGGCAGGTCCGCGTACCGCTCGGCCCCGGCCGGCAGCGCTCCCGCGTCGTGGAAGACGACGAACCGTGCCCCCGCCTTCCGGCCCCAGCTCTCCACCTTCGGCAGCTGCTCCGCATCGACCAGCAGCACCTTCGGCTCGCAGTCGTCGAGGGCGTATCCGAACTCCCCCTCGGTCCACCAGCAGTTGAGCGGTACGGCGACGAGCCCGGCCAGCTGCACCGCCCAGAACGCGATCTGCCACTCGGGGTGATTGCGCATCGCCACCACGGCCCGGTCACCGGGCAGGAGCCCGTACGACTCGGTGAGCCGTCTGGCCAGCGAGGAAGCTGCCGCGAAGAACTCCCCGTACGACAAGGTCCGTTCACCCGAGATGAGGAACGGCTGCTCGCCGAACGCCCAGGTGGCCTCCACGAACTCCCGCAGTGTGCGCGGGCCGTTCGCGTAGACGAGCGGCCCGTGCTCGGCGCGCACCACGGCGAACGGAGCGCCCGGGGCGGTCAGCGACGCTTCGATACGGGCGAGGGCTTCCGGGTCGGGTGACCTGCTGGGGTCGGTGTGCGGCACGAACGGCCTCTCCACGTACTGGCTCAGCGACCCGGCGACGCTATGCCCACACCCTTCCCTCGTCAACCGGTTCCCACTCGGCCGGCGGGCGGGCTTCCACCGGAAGGCGGGCAGGTCGGCCCCCGCCCTTCAAGGACGACGAGTCCGAACCTGAAGCAAGCGGGCGTGCGGCGGCGGCGCACCGGATCAGCGCGGCGGCACCGGCCGCCAGGGCCCACCGGCTGACAGCCGACGCGGGAGAACCGGCCGAGGACGTTCCCCGCCGCCTTCCCGCGCCGAGGCCACATCCGGCACGGCTCCAGGCCGCCACGGGCGCCACCCCCACACCCCCGTCGCGCAGCGCACCCACCCGCTACACTGATCCCGGTGCAAGGCCACGGCTGCGCACCGCACGGCTCACAGGAACCGAGTGCCCGGGTCCACCGGCATCACCGGACCCGACACACGCTTCCCGAGCCCCGCCTTCGTAGCTCAGGGGATAGAGCACCGCTCTCCTAAAGCGGGTGTCGCAGGTTCGAATCCTGCCGGGGGCACAAGGTAAAGGCCCCGGACCGATCATGGTCCGGGGCCTTTGACATCTACTTCTGACATCAACGCGGGCGGTCACTGACGACCGGGCGCTTCCTGAGCAGCCGGTCCACGTGACTCTTGGCCTCGCACCGGCCTTCCGTGCGGCTGCACGGTCCGGTTCCTTCTTCTCAGCGCAGTTGCTCGGCCAGTCCGACGATGATGCCCTCCGGGCCGCGGAGGTAGCAGAGCAGATAGTTGTCCTCGAACCGGGCGATCTCGCCGACGAGTTCGGCGCCGTGAGGGCGCAGGCGGGCAACCGTGTCCTCGATGTCGTCGACGGCGAACATGACGCGGTGCGTGCCCAGAATGTTGTGCGGCCGGTTGCACGGCCCGGCGCTGATCGCCGTGGGGCTGCGGTACTTCGCCAGTTCGAGCCGGCTGTGCCCGTCCGGGGTCCGGACCATCGCGATGTCGCAGTGGACGCCTTCGAGTCCGGTGCACTGGTCGGCGAAGAGGCCCTCGACCTCCGCCGTGCCCTCCAGCTCCATACCGAGTTCCACGAAGAACGCGATGGCGGCATCCATGTCCTCGACGACGATGCCGACGTTGTCCATCCGCTGAATCGCCATGCTGGTCTCTCCTTCTTCCTCGTGCGGCCGGTGGTGACCGCTGATGTCCCTGGGACGGAGCCGGTGGCACGTTCTCGACATCCGCAGACTGCCGAACTCCGAAAAATCTGGATCGCGCCTCAGGTGAGATTCATCCGGATGTACCAACCCCGGCACGATGGGAATGGCTCCCACGAAGGCCCACGCCGTGGCTGCTGCGCTGTGCGAGGTATGTATCAGAGCGGGCGCATGCGCATCAGCGGTGGATCCGGGTCCGCGCGTGGCTGCTGGGGCGGTGAGCAGCCCCCATCCGGAACGCCTGTGTCCCAGGTAGAGCCGAGCGGCTTGCAGCCGGAAGAGACGAGTCGCTCGCACACGGCGCGCATCACCTTGCCGGGCCGGCCGTCCACCCACGTGATCGGAACGATGCGCATGGGTGTTTCTCCCTCAGCGAGGGGCTCCGCTCGGGCTCGGATTTGTCGTCCGGGGCCCGTTCGCGTGTGCGGTGCGTGAGCGCTGTCCACAGCGCCAGTCGTCTACGCCAGCAGACCGGCGAGCCGTTCTCGGACGTTGTCCTTGCCGGCCTCGGGGTCCGGCACCAGCTTCTCCCGGTCGCCGGGGTCCCGGGCAAGGACGTGCAGCCGTCCGCCACTGCGGGTCAGCACCAGGTCCCTGCTGCTGCCCGCGGTCTCGGCCGATCCCTCCGCCGTGTAGTCGGTGACGGTGATCAGCGCCGAGCGCTCCGCGGCGGCGAGCACGGCATCGGTGTCCACCGACTCTTCGGGGTCCGCCGCCGAGCCCCGCGGCAGCCACTCGGTGAGCGTGTTCAGGGCTTCGTGGAGCTTGTACAGCCCCAGCTGGTGGACTCCGAGCGCGTCGATGCGGACCATGAGACAGATCCGCTCAGGTTGGGGGAGCAACAGGATCCGCCACGGCTCACCCGGACCCGACCCGGTCGTGCGGGCATCGAGCACCTTGCGGGCCCTTTGCTGGAACGCCACCGCGATGCCCAGGTCTCCCTGCACCCGAACCTGCTCGCCCGTGTCACTCGCCAGCAGCAGCTGCCGGGCCGCCAGCGAGCGGACGGCCTCGGCGATCACCTCGTCCGACGGCCTGGCCTCCAGGAAGTCCACGATCGCGTCCACGGCGGTGAGCTCCGCGATGGTGTACGCCCCGAGCAGCACCGGTCCTGTGTCGACCAGGTTCACCACGGCCGACACCAGCCCCGAAGGGGCGGACGCCGCACCCGTGTCCGACTGCGCCGCAGGGGGAACATCGCGCTGATCGTCGTCGCTCATGACGGTCCTCCCGGCTGCAACAGTTCCACCGCAGGCGGGACGCGACTCTCACTGAGCACCGCGGCAGCGCTGCGTGAGAGGGTCTCGGTCACCCACACCTCGGAATTGCCGAACAGCCCACGGCCCGCTCTGCCGGACAGCGACTGTCCCAGCTCGCCGGCCAGGTCCTCCCGGTCCGGGGGCGGGAACCGAGCCGCCAGGTCCGCGGAAACGGCAGTGACGTCGTCGCCCTCCTCGATCCGGCGCAGTGCCTGGGTCAGCACCCGCGCGACCGGAGGGGGCAGGGACGTCGGCACGGCAAGGATCGGCGCCAGGTACAGCGGGCGCCGTTCGGTCATCCGGGACAGCCCCCAGGGCCCGACATTGCTGCGCGTGATCCGGTAGACGACGTAGTCCATGAGGTGGCGAAGGTCGCTCACACTGGGCAGCTTCCGCCCGCCGAAAGCGGCCGGTGTCTTCTCCAACTGCACCCAGGTGCCCTGGGCGGTGCGCCCGTGCAGCTTCTCCCGCACCACGTCCCCGCGCATCCCGATGTCGGGATACAGCGCCTTGTCGATGTCACGGTGGTGGCTGGACAGGCGCTCGTGGCTCACCTTGGCGAACCGCCAGTCCTCGTACAGCTGCGGTTCGTCAACCAGCACATGGCCGCCGCACAGCACGTCGTGCAACTGGGGCACCCGTAGTCCGTGACGCTCCAGATCCGAAAGGATCGCCGCTTCCTCCGGGCTAAGGCGGCGTGCGGCCGCGACCAGCCCTTTCCGGTACGCCCCGGCCCGCGCCGTGATCTCGATCATGAGCCGGACCCGGGTGCGCACCTGCTCGGCCCGCCGGTCGCCCCGGTCCGAAGCCGCCCCGCCGCGTCGCCTCAAGCGGGTGACCGATGCCAGTGCGTGCTTTCGCTCCACCTCGCCAGTACAGCACGGCAGACCCGTGCACGCCCCCGGTCGGGGG
>NZ_JBHWZS010000127.1:0-22396 GCF_042728155.1 Streptomyces sp. NPDC060209 | reverse complement strand
ACCCAGAACACAAACCGTTTTCGGATCAAATAGGGTGCCGCAATGAGATTGCGCGGAATGGTCATCGCATTTTTCGTGGTCCCGCTAGCGTGGGGAGTGATCACCCTGCTGAGGGCCGGGGCGGCCCACGGCGGCCCGGACTGCCCGTGGCTCCAGCTGGGCGAGGACGGCGAGGAGCACCCCGGGCAGATGCGGCAGGGCTATACCTGCGTGCTCGACTACAACTACCACGGCGGCGATTCGACCGGCACGGCCACGTATCGCCAGCGCAAGTACGCCCAGGAGGTGAAGCGCGGCGAGCTCCTGGGCCAGGGCCTGCTGTACACGTTGTACGGGGCGGCGGGCACGGCCACCACCGTGATCGCCACCCGGTCGCGACGCTAGCCGCGCCCTTATTGTGCGGATGTGGTGCCCACCCCGCCCACCGTCCTGGACGAGAACCCCATGAGTTTCTGATCAATAAGAGCACCTGGATACCAAGCCCACCTTTGCCCCCGATATGGAGACTGTACGTGCCCGAAAGGAAACCGTGGTGCTCTCTGATGTGAGAGCGACAAGCAGGTTTCCGTCAGCCTCCCGATGGGCTGCGACGCTCTTCTGCGCTGGAGACGTCCACCCCCTGATGGACAATTCCTGAACGCCGTCGAAGACGAGGTAGAACGTGAAGGAGTTGAATTCCCGACCCGCCCATTCGGGTTTGATTCGAGCGGGGGTTTGGTGGGTCTCGAACCCCAGAGTGATGCTGTCGCCTCGTTCATCCGCGAGAAGGTGGAAAAGGTCACTACTGCCCAGATCGGGTACTTCGTCGAACAGCGTGTAGATCGCCTGCGGATTGCTGAGGAGATTTCCCCATTCAGATGCGCTCATAGAAGGTGCTTTCGTAGGTGTTGGGCACTGAGGTGAATCTATGTGCGTCGAGTGGGCTCAGAAAGGCGTGACGGCCTTCGTCCGAGCCGTCCTTGGTGCCGCGAAAGGCACTGATGTGGCCGATGGTAAGGGTGTCGCTGGCGGTGAACGAGAAATTGATTCGCTCTGCAACGATGGATGTCAGCAATCTTCGTTCGTCAAGTGGCGCGAGACTGATGTCGACCAGGTTGCCTGGAATCCATCCGTCCGTACACAGGTCATGTACGGCCAGGAATTGCAGATGGATCTGCAGGGTGTCGTGATCGACTCCGGTCCACTCGGCTGCTGGCCTGTCCGGAAAGCGAGGAAGGTCGATTCGCATGGTCAGCGTAGGGCCACGCCAGTTGAGGTGAAACGACCTCAGTCTCACGGACTGCAGCGAGGGGACGGTGGAGTAGAGAGAGCTGAGAGGCATCGGATTCTTCACCAGGTCAACCCAGTGATTTATCGTAGTAATAGTGTTCCTCGGTTCCTGGTATTTGACCGTTCCGCGTATTCTCGAACGGTCTCACGTGTACGTGCGGTCCTTGGTATCCAGGTTCCCCGGGCTTCTGGTGCCCGAAATGGTGATCCTGGAAAACAACTATATCCCCAGACGATGTGCCGTACCATTCTTCCGTGTAGAAGATGGGTTGATGATTTTCATCCATCAGCTGCTTTCCGCCTTGCCACTCCGGGGTGGTGGCTTTGACGAATTCGTCGACCTGAAGCGGTTCCGCCCCCTCGGGTACGCCGGCATCTTTGAGCGCCTTACTCTTTGCTTCAGTCAGAGATACCGGTGGGCACGGACCCAAGCCCAGTGGGTCGGCCCACGTATGCGGGTTCCTTACGTATGAAACGGGGTTGAAAGCAGGTGCGAGGCCGAGTGGATCGACTGTGAGGTACCGAGAGGTCTCGGGGTCGTAATAACGATGAAAGTTGTAATGCAGGCCGCTTTCCGGGTCGAAATATTGACCCGGAAAGCGCAGTGGTGTGTAGGCTGCGCTGTCAGCGGCCCAGCTCGTGGTGCCCCAGAGCGTGCTGCGAGTATGCCAGGCGAGCGAACCCGACTCGTCGATGAGCTCCGTCGGCGTGCCGACCAAGTCGGTGACTATGGCGAAGAACCGCTCGTCGAAAGATTCTTGAGACTCATTCGCCGAGAATACTCGTTCGGTTTGAGTGAGCGGACGAAAGCCGTCGTGATCCCAGGTCAAAGCTATTGAGATTCCCGGCGCCCCGGCGGAAGTCGTCTGTTCACACAGCGTGGTCCCGTCCCAGGTGAACAAGATCTGCTCGGCTACGGATTCCCCGTCCTCAGCGTAGCGTTGCTTTGCGATCCTTCGGCCCAGCGGATCATAGGAATAGCGCCAGTGCGTCCCGTCGGGTGTAATTACCGAAGTGAGTCGGTCCTCGGCGTCCCAGGAATAGCGCCACGTGTCCGGCTTACGGGAGAGACGAGGGGCCTGACGCTGAATAATGCGGCCTTGTGCGTCATGCGTATAGCGAATGCGCCCGGCTCGGACGATGCGAGTGCCCGAGTAAACACGCTCACCCGATGCTTCCTTGCTGGGATGGGCGGAGGACCAGTTCGCCTCGGTCTGATTTCCTGCTTGGTCATAGGCGTAAGACTCGGTCCAATTGGACGCGTGGACGGCGGTGACCCGACCTGCCGGGTCTACATCGAAGCGGCGTTCATCTCCAATACCACCGTCTATGCCGACGAGGTTGCCATCGCTACGGTAGGTGTACGCGCGGTGGCGGAGCACTTGGCCGTGGGCAGTCACCTGCTGACCGGTAAGTCGGCCCGCCGGGTCGAACTCGTGCGTCAACTGGGTCGTGTCGCCGACGAGACGGCTGACCTCGCGGCCAAGAGCATCATGAGTGAAGGCCAGGGTCCTGCCTGATGCGGTGAGCGTCAGGGGGCGTCCGGCCGCATCGTAGGACCAAGTGGTTTGCGCGCCCGAAGGCGTGGTGCGTGAGGTGCGACGGCCGAGCACGTCGTGGCCGTGCGTGAGTTCACGACCGTTCACAGTCTCGCTCTTGAGACGGCCGTGGCGGTCCCGCAGGCGGCTGAGCGTTATCTCCGGACCGACTGCCCTCGCGATTTGGTCGAATATGTCGTACTCGTACGTGGTCACAGCACCGTCCGCATCTTTGCGGATAAGCTGCCCGACCTCATTGTGTTCGTAGCGGATCGTCTGACCGAGGCCATTGGTGCGTTGTGTCAGTTGGCCTGACGCATCGCATGTGTAAGTAAGCGTGCGACTGTCGAAATCCGTCTCTGCTGTTAGCCGACCGGACGGATCATACGTATAGGTCCAGTTCAGTCCAAGCGGATTGGTGACTTGTGTCAGCCGCAAGTTGCTGTTGTGGACGAATTCGTAGCGTGCGCCGTCTGGACCGGTGCGAGCCGTCATGAGATCGAAGTGGGTGTACTCGAAGTGGGATGTGCCGCCCTGTGCATCCGTATGCGTAAGGCAGTTCCCCTCGCCGTCGTACGTCCACGACTGGGAGCTGCCATCCCTGTCGGTGCGGTGGGAGAGTTTGCCTTCGACGGTCCATTCGAAATGGGTGACATCGCCGGCGGGGTCGGCTACAGCGATCAGACGGCCGAAACCGTCCCGTTCATAGCGCGTAGTGGCTCCCAGCGGATCGACTGCTTCGGCGGGGAGACCGGCTGCGTTGCACCGCAGGGTGGAGCGCTGTCCCAGGGCGTTCTCCACAAGCATGAGATGCCCTGCGGAATCATAGGAGAATTCCGTCTTCGCACCCGAAGCATCGGTGACAGAGGTCCGGTTGCCGCGTTCGTCGTAGGTCTGCCGAGTAGTAGTGCCGTCCGAGCTCTTGATGCTTACGGGCAGATTCAGACTGTTGTAGTCAGCCGATGCCTCGCGTCCGTCGGGTCGCACCACGACAGTAAGCCTGCCTCGGTCGTCGTACACGGACCGGCTGGTGTGCCCCAGGGGGTCAGTGGTCGATAGCAGGTGGTGATACCTGTCGTACTCGTAGCGGGTAACTGCGCCCATGGGGTCGATCTCGGCGACGACCTGGGAGCGGTCATTGATCACGTACCGGGTGGTGTGGCCAAGGCCGTCCGTCATGGACGTCATGCGCAGGCCGGTGTCGGGGTCGGTGTCGTCCCAGGTGAAGTGGGCCTCGAGGTGGCCATGGGTGCCGGCCTGGTAGATGCAGCGGTCGTGTTCGTCGTAGACGTACTCGTACCGGCTGCCGTTGGTGTCCGTCCACGCGGTGATACGACCCAGCTCGTCGCAGTCGAAGCGCAGGGGCTTCCCCGAGGAGTTGGTGACCTCGGTGAGGTGACCGTCGGTGTAGCCGTAGCGGAGGATCTCCTGATCGGTGCCGTCCGCTCCGGCGCCCGCCAAGTGGAGGGCGGTGACTCTGCTGTCGTGCGTGGTGAGCTTCAGGTGATAGCCGCCGTGGTGCACGATCGAGGTCGGAGCACCTGCCTCGTCGTGCTCGAAGGCGATCCAGCGGCCGTTGCGGTCGTCGATCTGGGCCAGGAGCGCCAGGCCTCCGGTGGGCTGGTCGACGAAGTGCCGGACCTGGCCGGTTTCCGGGTCGGTGATGGTGTAGCCGTCTGCCACCCGGTCCAGGGGCCAGCGCCGCCCGTGCGTGGGCATGACGGGGGCGCCGGGTGCTGGGTGCGGGTAGGCGAGCAGGCTTCCCTCGTTGCAGCTGAAGACCACGCCTTCGGCGTCGATCTCCAGGCGTTGGTCGACGGTGCTCGACCAACCGGTGCCGAACCAGCGGCCGGCCCGGTGCGAGGAGTCGAAGACACGCTCGAAGACCAGGGGCAACGAGCCCGGCAGCACGATGTCCGTCTGTGGGAGCAGCATGCGCCCGGTGGCGACGTCGATCGGGTCATTGGCGCATTTGACCTTGCTGCACTGGTTGGCATTGGAGTCGGGGGCCTTGTCGTGGCCTTGCCGGTTCTTGCCCTTGGGGTTCTTAACCAGGTCTTTCATCCCGGCCCGTAGGCCGCCCTTGATCAGGCCGCCGCCCTTAGTGCCGAACAGTTCAGGGACGAGCCGGCCGAGGAATTCGGAGGGGTCGCCCTTGGCGGCGTCCCAGGCGTTCTTGAGCGCGCGGTCGGGGTTGGCGACGGTGGAGGTGAGGCCTGCGAGCGTCATGTTGACGCCCTTGTAGTACTCGGCCGGGTGGGTCAGGTTGTACGGGTCCTGCGGGTTGACCGACCGGACGAAGTTCACCAGCCCCGCGGTGCCCTTGATGACGCCACCGCCGAAATGCGCCAGCTCCATGCCCTGGCCGACCCCGTAGTCGATGAGCTCCTGCTTCGCCCGATCCAGGCCGGTGGGCTCCTTCGGAGCGTGCGCCATCGCAGCGGTGATCGCGCCCTTGGCCGTCTGGGCAGCGTCGTCACGTGCGCGGCGGGCGCGCTGCAGGATCTCCTGAGCGTGCCGGCGCTTCGCCGCGCCCGGATCGGAGAACTTCCCCGGGTGCGGGAGGGGGTGGTCGGTGTTGCGGACCGCGTTGTACGCCTCGGCCTTCTCCTTGAACGCAGCTGCCGCAGTTTCGTAGTCCTGCTTGCCCTCCTTGTAGAGAGCGATGGCCTCACCGGCCTTGCCCTGCGCGCTGGTGACCACCCCGGCGAAAGTCTCCAAGGCCTTGGCCGCGTCCTCGAACGCGTCCGCCGCCCGCAACCAGTCGGTCGGCAGCGTCTGGAACTTGGCCCGGAACGCGTCGGCGGCCTCACCCTTCCAGTGACCGGAATCCAGCTTCTTCATCCCGCCACCGACAAAATCGAACGCCTTTTGGAAGTCGCGGAGGTTCTTCACCGCCGCACCGATCTTCTCCGGCCGCCCGTGGATCAGCTCGTCGGCCTCCTCACTCTGACCGAGCTGCTGCTCCCTGACGTCGGCGCCCAGCGACGAGGCGGTCTCATCGCCCCAGTCCTCGACCTTGTCCGCCCACTCATCGGCACCGACCTTCTCCAGACCCGAGCCGAGCACATCTGTGCCCTTGTCGACGCCCTTGCCGACGATCTCCTTGCCCTTGTCGACCACGTCGCCGGCACCGTCGTACAGGGCGTCGCCCCACTTCCCCCAGTCCACCATCAGCGACTCTCCCCCCACCGCGGCTGCTCAGCCTGATCGATCGTCTCCTGCGATGGATCCAGCCGCTCCCGCAGCCGCTCATCCGCAGCGTCCCGCACCTCCGGGTCCATCAGCCCGTTGCGCTCCATCGAGTCGAGCGCGGCGTCCTCCACGTCGTAGGCGGTGTCCTTCCAGGTCTGCTTCACCTCGGCGTGGGCCGCGTCCCATGACTCGCGGCTGTAGTCCGGGTTGTCGTAGGCGGACTGGGTGCTGATCGTGTCCCAGCTCATGCCCTTGACCTCGTCCTCGGACGCATGAGGATTCCCGTTCAGGGAGTTCACACCGATCTTGATCGAGTCCTTGACGTACTGCTCCTGCTCCGCATACGAGCCCGCCGACAGACCGACACCGAGGGCGAAGCCGTTCCCCTTCTGCGTCAGGGCCCGCACACCCCACTCCCACCGGTTGCAGAACGTCTCGAACTCCGACGTCAGCCCGCCATGCCCCAGCTCCAGCCCCGACAACACAAGATCCGAGAACCCCCGCCCCACCGACGCCTCACCGATGAACCCGAGCTCCTTCAACTCCGCATGCGCCAGATTGATCCCCTGCGCGATCTGGGCCAACGCCTCCGGCGGAACCCGAAGATCCGCGTTCTCCCCGCTCACTGCATCCCCCCGAGATCAACCGCCACCGCATCCGGCACGATGCCCACCACCGGCGGGAACAGCATGCCGTCCGTACTGCCCGCGTCCAGCGCCACCCCCGCAGGACCCGGCAGCAACGGCACCATCACATCCAACAACCGCGCACCCAGAACGGCCTGATACGCCCACTCCCGCCCGGCCTCCCCACGAGCCGACGCAAACCGGGCCAACGCCTCCTCGTCCGAGAAGGCGCATATCCAGCGCACACCGTTCTGCTCCGCCGACCACAGGTCCCCGTTGCCATCCAGCGGCGCCAGCACCGCCGTACGCCGAAACTCACCCAGCAACACAGCAAACTCACGCCGAGCCGCCCGCACGCGGACCGCCGCAGCGTCAACCGGCGTCGTAGAGCCAGGTTCCGGTGCCTCAGGCGACTGCGTCTCGTCTGCAGGCCAGTCCGCCAGTTCGGCTAGCTTCGAACGGCGCGCCGGCGGCTCTGCTATGTCATCCCCGTTATCGAACACGTGTCGAATGCTGTCACGACAATCTTCCCAGGAGCAACGAGCAAAAGTGGCCAGCCGGTCACGCCGTGGCCGCACCTACACAGCAACCGGCCATACGGACGCCCTCAAATAGCACGCAGCCTCGCCGCGATCCTGGGCAGAGTGAGTCATCGGAGGCTTCCTCCTGGGCCGCCAGGCTGGTAAATATCCGGGGTCCCGCATCTAAGACAGGCGTAACCGTGCACGATGGCGTACGGCCGATGCAGTCGGGCCGCGAGCTCTGCGCGGTGGTGTCCGGGCGAAGGCCGCCGGACGGCTTCCGTGGTGACGAACGTGTACTGCGAGAAGCGGTCGGACGCGACAACCCCCGTCGGGGCGCTGGGAGCGCCCGACGATAGCGCGGGCTGATCAGGTGGGAGCATCCCCGCGTCAGTGGGGAGCACCCGCTCACGCGGGGCGTCACGTCGGTGATGCAGGGAGCATCCCCGCGGGCGCGGGGAGCACTCTTACTGAACTGCGAGTTTGCCATCCGAGAGCGTCGTTCTGCATGACTTTCACCCAATCCGACAAAGCAACCATTTCACCCCAGCGACTCAGAACATGTCGCCTTGGCTGCATCAACGTCCAGCTAGAGCATTCCCGCCCGCCGCCTGCCGAGCTCGGCTTCAGCCGGGTGCCGGGCCGGGTCGGTGGTGGACCGGGATGTCTGGAGGAATGCCTCGAATTCGTCTGCCGCTCCCCTACGTTCCTGAGGCAAGGGCGGCGGCGCCTCGTGAGTCCCAGTGGCGCAGGCGGCCAGCTGAAGGCGGGGAGTCAGCCCGTACAAGGCGTTGATCCAGTCGACCTCTGCGAGCTCACGCCCCGGCACCTGCTCGCCTGCGTACGTACGGATCCAGCCGACATACAGAGCCGTCAGGTGCTCCGCGACGGGCAAGTGGCGGTACCAGCACGGAGGGATGCGGTTGTGCAGTTCGAACGTGGTCCGCAGCCAGTCGACCCATTCCGCGAGCTCACGAAGGCGCTCCTGCCGCTCCGCCGGATACATGGCGGACCACACCCACCGCTACGGCTCGGGCTGATCCTCCGGGGAATGGGTGGGCCACAGGGAGGCCGGGTTGCCGTACGGATCAGACACCGGATCAGACATGCGTGACCGTCTTCTCGTACCCGCCCGAATCGGGGCCGGGGGCGGCCAGCAGCTTCTTGAGGTCCTTGTCGCGGAAGGTGAGCCGCATCCTGACCTTGATGGGCGGTTGGTTGGAGTACTGCGCGATCGCGGTGAAGTCCGGCAGCTGCTGCAGGGAGTGAACCGGGGCGAGGTCCGTCTCGGTCGCCGAGGTGTTCGTGGAGTACTCGCCGCGCGAGCGGCCGTGGGAGGTCTTCATCACCTCGGTCCGCCCGTACAGGCCCGAGAAGTAGCGAAGCGTCTCCAGGTCTCCGCAGCCGGGCAGCAGCATCCGCAGGCCGCTCGCGGAGAGCACCGTGTTGGACTTCTGGGTGCCCAGCCGGTCCCGTAGCTGGGAGAGGTCGTGCCACACCGTCAGGACGTCGATGCCCATGCCGCGGCCGGTGGTGAGGATGTTCGGCAGCCTCGGGTAGCGCAGCATGTTCCCGGCCTCGTCGACCATCAGGCCGAGTGAGGGGTCGAGGGGTTTGCCTGTGCTGTTGTAGCGGACCTCGGCGCCATGAATGATCGAGGCGATGACGGAGGTCAGCAGCGGGGCGAAGCGCTCGGCGTCGGCCTCGGAGGCGATCAGGCAGACGGTTCCGTTGCTCTCCAGGAGTTCTTCGACGGTGAAGTCGGTGCCAGAGCAGGTCTCACGGACTTCCTCGTCGGCGTAGACCCGGGCGAGCACGTTGAGGGTGAACTGGATCGAGCCGATGCCGTCTTCGTGGAGCCGTAGCCAGGGGGAGGCGTAGTCCTCGGCGACCTCGTTGTAGCCGTGCTGCATCAGGACGGCTCGGACGTGGTCGACGGCGTCTTTGCCCAGGCCGAGCCACCTGCGCATCGCCGGCACTCCCCCGCTGGACAGGTTCGCGGCGAGCAGGACGCCCTTGAGGACGCTTTTGGCCTGGTCGACCCACGGCGCGGCGCGCTTGCTGTCACCGGAGGAGGAGGCCTCGGCCATCCACGACGCCATCCGGTCGGCAGCCTTCGCGTCGGTGCAGTAGTCGACGGGGGACCACTTCTGGGTGGGCCGGCCGGGGATGCCGGCCGGGGCGATGACCCAGACACGGACGAGCACGGCCAGGACGAATACGGCCGTCAGCCCGTAGAACAGCCAGCTGGGAGGGGCAGGGGTGAAGGCCGATTCGGGGCCCTTCGCCAGGGACTTGAGCACGGTGGCAGGGATGCTGTCGGTGCGGACGGCCCACCCGCGCCCCGACAGCACAGCCGCGGCAGGCGCGGCCAGCAGCACCGCGCCGCCGACAGCGGCAGCCGCGCCGATCCCGTAAGCGGCGAGCAGCGTGTTGTCGTCCAACCCGGCCATGGACGAGCCGGTCTTCTCCGCCGCCATCATGCCCCCACTGTCTTGGGTTCGTTCTGTTCAGAGGAGTGCCGATGACCTGCGAGGCCAGAGCGGACACGGTCCGCTCGAAGACGCGATGAGTCCGTCGCTTTGTCGAGCCCTCCTCGCAGGCCTGGCGGACGCCGCTG
This sequence comes from Streptomyces sp. NPDC060209, assembly GCF_042728155.1. Taxonomy (NCBI): domain Bacteria; kingdom Bacillati; phylum Actinomycetota; class Actinomycetes; order Kitasatosporales; family Streptomycetaceae; genus Streptomyces; species Streptomyces sp. NPDC060209. The sequence goes on along the minus strand of NZ_JBHWZS010000127.1, from coordinate 12,627 downwards.
GATGTCGAGGACGTCGAGCACTTCGCGTACTTCGAGCAGGAGATCGTCGATCACTGCGCGCTCTCGATGGCCGCGACCAGGACCAGGCTGCCCGATGGACTCATCACGATGTCCCGCGCGGCCTCCGTGGAGTTCGCGTACTCGTCTTCGGGGCCGCTGAGGTCCACGTCCTGTGACGACGTGCCCCGGTTCCTCGTCGAACTCCGTCGGTCCGGGCGGTGCGGGGGCTAGTCCTTCCTCAGCGGCTGGAAGGAGGAAGGAAGAAGCTAGACCAGGCCCACCGAGGTCTCCTCGTCCACCGAGGTGTGAACCGCCCGCACCGTCGAGCGACCTGCCGGTATCGGAACGGGGGCCTGGTCCGGCATTCCACCGCCGTTCGGGCGTGCCGGACGATGCCGACCTCGCGCAACAAAAGCTATACCCAGAGCCCCTGGGCTCCACCGATCGTACAAATGACCGGTTCGAACCCACCAAGAAGGTAAGACGGGCAACGGAGAGGCAAGAGCCCGCAGGATCAAGGTGCGGGACAGCTCGTTCTTGGGTTATTCGGGGGCCGGGCAGCGTTCGGGGTCGTCGGTCCACACTTGGGCAGGTAGAGCCCGCGGTCGACCAGAGCGGGACCGCGGGTGGTGGCGTAGGCGGCGAAGACGCCGATCTGGGAGTTCGCCGGCCGGCGGTGCCGGAGTACTGCCGTTGCACCCGGCTGAGCTGATGCCCTTTCTGACGAGTTCGGTGTCGTCCGCCCCTGTGCCTGCAGCTGGACGCGGACGTGATCGAGCGTGTCGTGTCGATCCCGCCCAGGCCGGGATCGGCACGATGTCCGCGCGGCAGGCGGACGGCCGGCTGGACGCCTTCTTCTGGTCCGATGGGCTGCCGACCGCGCGGTCAGGGCCTCTCGGAGAGGTCCGCGATCCGGCTGGTGGCCCTGGAGGACATTCTGGTCACCAGCTCCAGGCGGCCGGCGGGTCCACGCGCTACACGGGCGGTGACGGAGTCGGGGGCTGCCGGACGCCGGAGTCGCAGCAGAGGGCGGGCGTATGCCGCCCGGAGCGAGGCAGGATCCCGGGGCCGTTGGACAAGTCATTCTGGTCGGTTTCTATGCTGATGTTTTCCGCGCTCGAAAGGTTTGTGTGATGGTCCTCTCCCTCCTCCGCGGCAGGCGATCCAAGGCGGCCTCCGGTGGGGGTGCGAGATTCGCTCTTCCCGTGCCGCCTGGGGCCGGAACCGTCACCTGCGAGGTCGTCGACCCCATGGGACAGCCGCTCGGCGGCGCCGAGATCACGGTCACGTCCCAGAAGTCGGCCCGGACGGTAGCGAAGGGCACCACCGACCTGTTCGGCATGTTCGTCGCGGCTCTACCCCCGGGTGAATACCGCCTGCTCATGACGGCCGAAGGCATGCAGCCGGCCAGCTGGGCTTTCGATATCGCCGTGGGCGAGACCCTGTCGATGGGCCGCGTGCAACTGGACGTTGCTCAGCAGCTTGAGCCCCCGGCACCCGGCACCTGGCTCTTCGATCCTCCGCACACCGCGATCCGCTTCATCGCCAAACACGTCGGCATGGCCAATGTGCACGGCCGTTTCACCGCCTTCGAAGGCGGTATCCGGATCGCACCCTCCGTCGAGGACTCCCAGGTCGAGATACGCATAGATGCTTCGAGTATCACCACGGGCAACAAGACCAGGGACAACCATCTGCGGTCGGCCGACTTCCTCGACGTGGAGAACTACCCCTACCTCCATTTCGTCAGCAGGCGCTTCACCTACCGGGGCGGCAACAACTGGACCGTCCAAGGAGGGCTGACGATGCACGGGGTCAGCCGCTCCGTCTCCCTGGACACGCAGTATCTGGGCGCCGTCAACGGCGGTTACGGCGAGGAGCTGCGCTGTGCGGCCCGTGCCACCGCCGAGCTGCACCGCGAGGACTACACGTTGAACTGGCGCAACATGCTCGCCCGCGGCATCGCCATTGTGGGGCCCACGATTCAGCTGGAGCTGGACATCCAGACGATGTTCCAGGGCCCCGACACCCCCACGCCTCCGGAGTGACGGCCAGTGTGGGCGCCCTGCCCCGGCGGGGGCCCGCCTGATCTACGCGGCGGGAGGGCCTGCCTCCCGACAGGGCCCGAAGTCACCCCGACTGACTCCGGGCCCGCTCCGTCGGGAGCATTGCTCATGACCTGCGGATCGGCCCCGGGTCGGAGGCGAATGCGTACCTTCCCGAGTGAGCGACTTCTGGTCATCAAGTAGGCCGACGTTGCATCGTCGGCCGGTGGTGGTGGCGGTGGCGCGCGCAGGCTCTCCGGCAAGGCCGAACACGACAACGATCGCTGCACACACTTTCTCCATCTCTCTTCACGTAATGGTCACAAACCTCGGTATGCTCCAGGACGCTACATTCGCACCAAGAGGGGGGATCCTCATGCGTATCCGTCATGCCTTGGCCGCCGCGGCAACTGCCGCTTCGGTCATCTCGCTCGGCCTCGTGGCCGGCGCCCCGGCCCAGGCAGCCGAGTACTCCTCGGCCCTGAAGATCAAGGGTGTCCAGTACGACGCCCCCGGCAGCGACTCCAACAAGTGCTCCGGCGGCAACACCGCGAACGAGTACCTGACGATCAAGAACTACTCGCGCACCGCGACCGTCAATCTCAAGGGCTACGTCGTCAAGGACGCCGCCGGCAACAAGTTCACTTTCAAGGCGACCCACAACCTGCAGCCCGGCGACTACATCAAGCTCCGCGGCAACCGCGGCACCGACTCCGACGCCAAGAACGTCGTCTACCGCCAGAACTGCAACTTCATCTGGAACAACGACAAGGACACCATCTACCTGTACAAGCCGTCCGGCGCCCGCGCCGACGTCCACTCCTACACCAAGAAGGCCAACGACCGCGACGGCAACGGCTACATCACCTACCACGGGTAATTCCCGTACAGCTGACGGCACTGACCTTGCTAGGCCAACAGTCCCGCCGCAGCAGCCGGTCTGAGAGCAGTCAGCCTCGTTGACCAGCGGCACTCGACGGTGTTCAGCCCGGCTCCCCGGACCGAGCGCCCGCACCTTCGAGTGCCGTCTCACGTCCCCGCCGGTGACGGTCAGTCGCGCGCTGGAGTCTGCGGGCAGTCGGAAGCAGCCGCAGCGTAGTCTGCGAAGTCCACGTTGCCAAGCGCCAGGTCCGCCTGGACGCCGTGCACCGCGGCGGGCAGGGGGGTACCTACTCGACTGAAAGAGCCCCGAGGGTGTCAGGAACGTCGAATGTCATGGCTGGGTGAGGATCCGGGTACGCAGAAGCGTGAACGATGCGCGGCCGTACATGGATCGTTTGAGGGTTTTGACCCGGTTGACATGGCCTTCGACTACGCCGGAGCTCCACGTGTGGGTGAGTCCGGCGGTGACGGCATCCAGGTCCTGGCGGAGGAAGCCGGCGAAGCCGCTCATCGGTTTCGAGGCGTCTTGCTCGGCTTGCCGGATCCATTCGAGTAGGAAGGTTCCACGTCGGTTGCGGACCAGGTCGGTGAACGCTCGCGCGAGATCGCAGGCCCGGGTGATGTCCGGGCAGGCGAGCCGGACTTCGAAGAGCCTTTCCTGCTGCTGGTCGGTGAGGGTCTCGCGAGGGCGCATGATCCAGCCGGTGATCTTTCGAGGGCTGGGGATGTCGGCCCGCACGGGTTCGACGTTGCCGGCGCGGAGGGCGGCGAGGTGTTTGCGGACGACCTGGCGGCTGCCCCGGTAGCCGCGTTCTCGAATTTCCAGAAAGAGGCGGCTGCCGCTGACTTGGCCGAGCGACTCGGTGAATCGGGTGTTGAGGTAGAGCTTGAACGGTTCCAGCACAGCCGCCGTCGGTCACTACGCTGAGCATGGGCGTACCTTCCCGACCCGCGCTGCAACGCGGGCCTACTCGGAGACCATCAAAGGATCATTCGGGAAGGTACGCCTTCCGCGTGCCTGCCGGAACTGATCCACAGGTCTCCAGCATTGCTCGGGGCCGGCTGGCGTGTTGACTGCACCTTCCTCGACTCTTCGTGCGCCTGCCGCATGTGAGGCGGCCGGCCTCCGCCCGCTTCCCGGGGTCGTTTCGAATCCGCAGGTGTGGTGTGCCGGCGAACTGGGGCGCAGCTGCCGAACGGCCCGGCGCCTCTGTCGGAGGGGTCGGCTACTCTCCGGCCATGGATCTGCCCTACAACACCAGGCCTTCCGCGGAGGAGATCGTCGCCGCTGTGCCCGGACTCGCACCGTATGCGTTGCCGGCCGTGGTACTGGCTCCCGAACCGGGGGAACCGACTGCCCGCCAGAGTTCCGTGGGTGGGCCTTTGCTCTGGCCGGCCGACGAGGGCTGGCCGTACTGCGACGTCCCGGACGATAAGTCCGGTTCCGGTACACCAGCGACCGCCATGGTGGCGGTGGCGCAGGTGTACCGAAAGGATGCTCCAGGCGACTGGTGGCCCGAGGACAAGGATGTGTTTCAGCTCCTGTGGTGCCCCAACGTGCACTGGGATCCGCCGGCTCCGCACGCCGACGGCAGCCCGGTCGCGGAGATCCGCTGGCGCAACAGCGCGGACGTGAGGCGAATACTCGCGTCGCCCCCACTGCCCGTACGGCAGGAGGACCCGGCCTACGGATACACCCCGGTGCGGTGCACGCTCACCCCCGTACCCCTCGTCGACTTTCCACACAGGACGGCCCTGCGGGACGAAGAGCTCATCGGGTCCGTACAGGAGTACGTGGAGGCGACCGGGGACGGAAGCGATGTCATCACCCGGGTGGCCGGGATCAAGTTCGGCGGATGGCCCACCTGGCACCTGACCGACCCTTACGACATCCAGTGCCTGACCTGCAGCGCCCCGTGCCGCCTGCTGTTCACCGTGGCCAGCGACCACAGCACCGGGATCACGGTCGGCAGGTGGGGCGACTTCCGGATCTTTGCCTGTCCAACCGGGGAAGGGCATGGCTACCTCTTCGACCAGCACTGATCCGCCCTCGCGGGGCCCCTCAAACCACCGCGGGACCCGATATCGCAGGGTAGTAACTGACCAGTGGCTCTGTCCACGAGAACGGATTCTGGCTCAACTTCTGTGATCTGGGCACTTCAGGAGGCGACCGGGCGGCTCCTGAAGTAGGTCGAGTATCAAGAGTTCGGCCTGATGGCTCGAGTCGCTATCGACCACCCCGGGGCAGTCATTGCCCTCGAGTAGGTTCTGCCGTTCGGCCCGGCAGATGGGCCGCCAAGCTGAAGGACTCGTCATAGTGAGCATCTACCTGCACTTTCGCGCCGTGGCTGAGTCCGAGATCCGGGACGACCACACCTGGCTCGCTGCGTTCATGTCTGAGGCTTGGGAAAACGACGACGCCGAGTACGCCGCGGGCATCGCCCACTCGATCAACAAGGGCTGGGACGCTGTCAACGACCTCTACGCAGCCGCCGATGCCCTCCATACAGACGCCGACGAGCCCTGGAATTTGCCGATCTACGGCGGTCGCCCGGTACCCCACAGCGCTGACGCCGATCCTTCCGATCGCCCGCTGATGCTTCTGGAGCCGTCTGGGGTGTCACAGGCCGCGCGTTTCCTTACGACTGTCTCTTTCGACGAGCTGTGGAACGTCGTCGACGCCAGGTTCAGCGCCCTCGGCTGGACCAAGCATGAGCACCTCGAACATCACAGGGACCTCCAAGAGTTCTACGGGCAGGCGGCTTCGGCAGGCCACGCGGTAGTCAAAGCGGTATGGGCTTGAGTCGTGGCCACGTGCTGATCACAGCCATTCGTTGATGGCCGCGACCAGCACGGTCGCCTCGTACCAGACGGCGAGTTTGTCGTACCGGGTTGCGACAGCGCGGTGCCCTCTTGAGCCGGTTGATCCCGCATTCGCCATTCGACCGCGCCGGGCCTTACGGTCTGTACCGCTTGACACACCGACGCGGCGGCGTCGTGCTCACGAAAGTGCGGTCTACCACGCCCGTCGCCCGCCCCTTCCGTGCCGTCGCTCCCCCGTCATCAGGCCGTGCGTCGTGAAGCGGCCCATTCTTGCCCGCAAGAGGTCAGGCACCCGCGGTCATGGTGTCGGGCCTCAGTTCGCACGGCTTGATGCCCGGCTCGGCCAGTGGCAGTGGGGAGGACTAACGGCTGTGTGTCTGCTTGCTCTTCGAGCGGTGGACCGCGGCCTTCAGCAGAACGTCCACCAGTTCGGTCTCACTGGTCGTGGTGAGTAGCCGCTTGGGCACGATGAGCAGGCCGGGCTTCCAGCCGAGGCGACCGGTCACCACGTAGACCCGCTCCGTTTCGTGGTAGCGGTTCATGGTGCGCCACGGCACCTGCATCAGTTCCTCGGAGCCTCGGGAGATGATGCAGCCGGCGGCGTCGATGACGGCCTGCTTCTCCCCCGTGGCCTGGTCGGCACGGAACATACGGCCGGCGAGCATCGGGGGCAGGAACAGGCCGAGCGCACCGTAGATAAGGGCGAGCATCAGCAGACCGGCGTTGAGCGGGTCGCCGTGACCAACTGGCTTCAGGCTCAGCGCCATCATAAGGACCGCGGCCACGACGATGAGCCACCGCAGGTATCGGAACAACCCGGTCGCTGCGAGGGCCTCGTCGAACTCCTCCCGCGTCAGGATTCCCTTGTAGGTGATGGTTGTCTGCCGTATGTCGTCCACGGGCGCGGAGCCTACAGGGCCGCGCCTGACCCGCCGGCACCTGGTCGGGAACCGGAACCTGAGTCTGGGAGTTCGGCATCAGACCTCAGGTCAACTGGCGAGCCTTCCAGAATGGACGCGTGCTTCTGCCCTGTTTTTGAAGGATCCTCCACCTGAGCTGCGGATGGCGAGGGCAGTGGGTTCTGTCAGTCGCCCTCCTCGTAGTTCATGAACCAGTGCGTGTCGAAATAGCGGGCCATCGTGAACGGGTGGTGCGGGTCGAGGAGGATGCGACAGACGAACTGCGCAGTCTGGTACTCGAAGCGGACGTCATCCTGGCCGTCGAAGGACCGGACGACGACAGGCCAACGGTCGGGGTCGTCGCCGTCAGCCCGCCAGCAGTACACGTCCTCGTGCTCCGTGCCTGCCCAGATGAGCAGCCCGTCCTCCTTGAGCGATGTCCACGGCTCCTGGTTCAGGCTCAGATACGCGTCGAAGGCGCCCTCGCCGAACGTTTGGACCATGCGCTTGTAGTCGGTCGGGAGCGCGGTGCCCAGGCGCGACTCCACCTTCGCCCAGTGCACATCTGGCCGCTGGGCGGGCTGCGTCCAGCCGGTGATCCGTATGAGCCGCTCAATCCAGTCGACGTTCCCGTACTCGTCCGGGGCGACCGCCAGAAGTTCGGGCACCTGCCTCTGAGCGACCACCAGCATCGGTCGCCCGACGCCTTCGTCGTCTCTCGCCGTGCCCGTTCCGACCCACTGATTCCCGTATGCCCACGCCCGTATCTTCACCGCCCGGTCCCCGAAAGGGGCGAGGAGAGACGCACCGCTGGAATCATCAATCGTCGGATCGGCGAAGCCGTCAAGGACGAGCGTGCGCGGTGCGCCATACCTATCGGCGAGCAGGTCGGCCAGAGCTTGCGGGTCCAGATCGCCGGGCAGGTACATGTAGCCGTCTGCCGGGCCGAGCTGAGCCAGCAGATCGTTGACAGTCGTCTGCGTGAGCTTCATGCAGAACAGTGAAACGCACCGCTCTGACAATGCGCAGGACGAGGACCCAAGACGACAGCCACCCAGCTACTGCGTCCCGCCGCACGGCGAGACATCGGCTACGGCGGCGTCCCCGTTCGGATCCGTTCGTAGCGCAGCGGGTGGCGCCACACGCCGTGGTCCTGTGACACGTCGGCGCTGATCTCCGCGACGAGGACGGGGTCGACGAGGAGCGGCTCCAGAAGGGCAGTGAGGTGGTCGGCGAGATCGCGGACCGGGCCGGGTTTCAGCGAGGTTGTCTTGCCGCCCAGGCGTAGGCGGCCGGTGGTGTCGTAGCGGCCCAGCAGCAAGACCTGGGGGCGGCGCAGAGAGCCGGTAACGCCTCCGATGAGGGCTTCGGTGGTGTTCCTGCGGCGGACCTTCGACCAGCCGCGCACGCCTGGCCGGTAGCGGCCCGTCAGACTCTTGATTACGACACCTTCGACGCCGGGGACCTCGGTCCACTCGTACAGCCACTCATCCGCGATCGCCGGGTCTGTGGTCGAGGGGCAGAGCGTCCACGGCGGTGCCAGCCGGTACGAGGTGAACAGGGCTTCCAGGACCTCGCGGCGGCGCGCGAACGGCTCATCCAACAGCTCCCGGCCGTCGCTCTGCAGAACGTCGAACGCGATGAAATGGGCGGGCATCTCGGCCGCCAAGGCTCGAGCGGTGCGGCCGGCGGTCGCACGGCGCTGCAAGGCGGTGAAGCTGAGCTGCCCGTGGTGGTCTCGTCTCGGTCCATCTGCCCGGACCGGACCGAGCCGGTGTCGTCCAGCCGGCCGGGGGAGGCGCGGACACAGGCGCGACTCCTGTGACGATCTTTCGGGTCCGGGATCTGACAGATCTCCAGGAGTCGCGCCCGTTCCGCGACCGACACTCCGCTCCCCCCGCGCAAAGCGGACCGAACCTCATCAAAGGTCGACGACCCGGGGGCCGCGCCACTGGATTGCTCACACACCGTCAGCGAACTCGGACAAAAAAGTGCCCCGAATCGACCATGCCGGATATGCGACTTCAGTTGACGGTGTGACAGGTCAGTGATTAGAAATTCCACCGCCTGACCTATGCACGCGTGCGTTTCGGCAGGTGAAGCACGAGTGAACCGGCAGGCAACAGCCGTGCCGGCGCCGCGGCGCGCCCATTTCCGCCGAAAAGGCGGTGGGCGTCGATGAAAGGGATCGCGTGAAAGCCAGATACGGGCGGGCGATAGCCTGCCTTGTGGTTGCGACAATCGCCGGAAGTATGGTGCCACAAGTCGCTCACGCGGCACCAGTTTCGGGCGATGACGGCGAGGGTATTGTCGATACCTTCTCCGGCTGGTTCTCGGACGACGACGAAACCCGAGCCCCGGAGAAGCCTCCCGTCGGCGACGCCTCGGTGCGCCCGAGCCGGGAGAAGCTGCCGAAGGGCAAGGCGGCTCCGAAGGCGAAGCGCGTCGGGGAGCTGACGGCTCGGCGTACGGCGAACGAGCGGTTCTGGCGGTTGTCGGACGGCCGGGTGCAGGCCGAGGTGTCGGCGACGCCGACCGGGTACCGGTCGGGGAAGTCGTTCAAGGACATCGACCCGACGGTCACCGAGACCGATGCCAAGGGCTTCGCCCTGGCGAACACGACGAATGCGGCGCGCAGTTGGTTCGGCACGGACGCGGACCGGCTGCTGAAGTTCGAGGCCGACGGTCACACGGTGACGCTGGGCCTTCAGGACGCGGGCAAGCTCAGCCCTGTGGCCGAGGGCAACACCGTGACGTACAAGAACGCGGTGGCCGGCGCGGACCTGTCCTACGTGGTGGGTCCGGGGCAGGTGAAGGAGAACATCGTCCTTCCCAAGCGCCCTGCCGGTCCGGTGTCGTTCACGTTCACGCTCGACGCGGGCGGTCTGACGCCCAAGTCGGGCAAGGACGGCTCGGTCATGTTCTACAGCGACGCACCCAACCCGGTGCTCGTGATCCCGGCCGCGTTCATGACGGACGCGAAGCGGAACGCAGCCGCCCCCTACGGTGCCGGTTACAGTGCCGCGGTCGAGCAGAAGCTCACCAGGTCCGGCAAGGACTGGAAGCTTCACGTCACGCCGGATGCCAAGTGGCTGGCCGCGAAGGAGCGGCAGTACCCGGTCACCGTCGATCCGACGATCACGATCGCGCCGACGCCGACGACCGCCCAGGATGTGATGATCTCGTCCGACGGTCCGGCGTCGAACTACGACGACAACTGGCGCCTGTCGGTCGGCAACACGAGCACCGGCTCCTCGCGCGCCCTGATCCGCTTCCCGCTGGGCACCGTCCCGGCCGGCACGAAGCTGGATTCGGCCGATCTGAAGCTGTACTACGACCAGACGCACACCGCGGGTGACACCGAGGTGCAGCTGGAGGCGCACCGGGCCACGCAGCCGTGGACCGAGGACCGTGCGACGTGGAACAGTGCCAGCGCCATCACCGGTGAACTCTCCGGCACCTCCGTCGTGGTCGATGACGGTGATGCGGGCCGTACCGCCGCCGTCGGTGCCTGGCCGGCGTCGGGGAACACCGCGTACACCCAGTACGCCACGAACCTGGACTACCTCTACAACAAGGACACGGTCGCCGGGGACACCTACACCTGGCAGCCCAGCCTGCCGGAGGACGGCGACTACCAGGTCGAGACGCACTACGTCCCGGCCACCGACCGTGCCACCAACGCCCCGTACACCGTCACCTACAACGGTGGTTCGAAGGCGTACACGGTCAACCAGCAGGCCGGCACGGGCGGTGTCTGGAAGACGCTGGGGACGCACCCGTTCAAGGCGGGAACCCTGGGCAAGGTCGTCCTCGGTGACGGCCCGGCGTCCGCCTCCACCACCGTCCTCGCGGACGCGGTCCGTTTCACGAAGGGCGGTGTGGTCACGAAGAAGCCCGGTGAGATCAACACCTGGCACACCTTCCCCGTGACCAAGACCGTACAGTCGTGGATCGACGGAACGAACACCAACAACGGTTTCGTCATCAAGGCCGGTGACGAGTCGGCGAACGGCCCCAAGGGCGGCCCGCGATACGAGGGCAGCGAGTTCGCGTACGCGGGTGAGTCCGCGACCTACCCGAAGCTGGTGCTGACCTACGGCCGCCAGGGCGTCGACCTCGCCGCCCCGACGACCGTCCACGACACCGGCGCCGAGCTCAACTGGTCGACGTACGTCGATCCGTCGGCCGCGAGCACGGATGACGACCTGGTCGAGTACCAGGTCCACCGCTCGATCAACCAGACCTTCACCCCGTCGGCCGCCACGCTGGTGTCCCCCATCGCACCGGGCACCACGTCCTTCACCGACACCACCGCGGTGCCGACGAAGGCGGACGATCCCGATCCGCTCGGCCGCGCGTACTACTACATGGTCGCCGTCAAGACCAAGGACCGCCAGGTCCTGGGCGCCCAGACCCAGCTGGTACGCCTCCCCAAGGCCGGCCGCACCACGAAGGTACTGGAGGCATCGGCCGACACGACCCTCTCCTCGGCCGAACCGTCCCTGGCACACGACACCCTCACCGACGGCGGACCACAGAACTGGATCTCCGCCGGAAACAACTCCCTCACCTACGGCGACACCCGCGCCCTGCTGAAGTTCCCCCAGCTCGGCATCCCCGCCACCGCACGCGTCCTGGACGCCACGGTACGGCTGTGGGGCACCCAGACCAGCCAGGACACCACCGGTGCGATCTACGAACTGCGCCCGCTGACGCGGGACTTCGACGAGACCGCCACCTGGGTGAAGGCGAATGCCGCCACCAGCTGGACGGCACCGGGCGGTGACGTCGGCGCGACCGTGTCCGACACCGGAGCCAAGACGAACGACCCGGCACGGCACGACTGGAACGTCACCTCACTCGCCCAGTCATGGGTGACCACCCCGACGTCCCAGAAGGGCGTCGCCATCAAGATGGCCAACGAGGCCGTCGCGCAGGAACGCACCCTGTTCCTGTCCTCCGAGGGCGCCGAGGCCAAGCTCCACCCGAAGATCGTGGTCACCTACGTCGACTCGACCACCGAGTCGACGTACTACGCGCCGAAGACCCCCGCGCGCATGACCCCGAACTCCGACTACACGGTCGACTTCACCCTCACCAACACCACCGCGGCGACGTGGAACACGGCCGACCACGTCCTCAGCTACAGGTGGACCCTCCCGGACGGCACCGACGTCACCAACGGCGGCAACCAGGTCCAGACGGCCCTGCCGTCGAACGTCGTCCCCGGTGGCAGCGTCAGCCTGCAGGCGCAGGTGAAGACGCCGATCAACTCGGACAACGGCAACAAGCGCACCGACTACGTGCTGACCTGGGACGTCTACAACAAGACGACCGGCACCTGGGCCTCCGGCACCGCCGGTATCCCCGGCCTCCAGCAGAACGTGGCCGTCGAGGACCCGACCTCCAACAGTCTCGGCATGGAGAAGTTCTACGCCTACGCCGGCGCCAACACCGGCTCCGCGTCCTCGGTGATGAACAACCTGTCGTCCGGCAACACCGTCTGGTCGTACGACGCGTTCGCGAATCCGGGCCGCGGTCTGGGGACCTTCGCCCGGTTCGCGTACAACAGCCAGGACACCTCGGACACCGTGCTCGGTCACGGCTGGTCGGGTCAGCTCGCCGGTCCGGTCCGGCTCGGCGCGCCGCTGGACTTCCACCCGAATCCGAACCCGACGGAGGTCCGCCTCCCGGACGGCGACGGCACCACCCACGTCTTCCGCAAGCAGCCCGACGGCTCCTGGAAGGCCCCGGCGGGCGTCCACTACAAGCTCACGGCCAAGCCCGGCCTGGACTGTACGCCGGACAAGGACCCGATCCCGGACGCCTGGACGCTGATGCGGCCGGACGGCACGCGGTTCCTGTTCGGCTGCGACGGTTACATGACGTCGATCGTGGACAACAACGGCAACACGCAGACGTACACGTACGAGGAGCGGAAGTCCAACAACAAGCCGACCAAGTTCCTCAAGTAC
>NZ_JBHWZS010000126.1:0-22797 GCF_042728155.1 Streptomyces sp. NPDC060209 | reverse complement strand
GGTTCCCGCCGGGTCCGGCGGGAACCCCTTCGGTCTGTCAGTGGTGGGCCTCCGGTTCGTCGGCCCCGAGGTCGAACCCCGCGCAGTACTCGACGCCGGATTCCGGCGACACGGGTTCGCCCGTGTCGGCGTCGGTGCAGTAGGCGCTGAACACCTCACCCGCCGTGAGCGGGAGGAGGCTGCCCCGGTGCAGGCGCCAGCCGTGCACCCGGTCCGGGGTGTCGGGCTCCGTGGTGCGCAGTACGACGCCTCCCTGGGTCTCGAGCGCGACCCCGACGGCGAGCACGGTGGCGAACTCCGCCCCTTCCGACGATGCGAGACGGGCCGGACCGTCCATGTCCCGGGCGGTGTGGAGGACGGCGAGGAGCTGTTCGTTCTCCGTGGGGGTGCTGCAGACGACGTGGTGGGTGCCCGGACCCGCGGTTTCCAGCAGGCGCATCAGCAGGTGGGAAGCCCGGTCGAAGGCGGCCCGGCCGATGTCCTGCCCGCAGTCCCCGCAGTCGCCGAGGCCGGCCAGCAGCATCGTGGCGTACTCCCATGTCGCGCGGCGGACGGCTCGTGAGACGAGCAGCGGGATCAGCGTGTCGATGGGCTGGCCTGTGTAGGCCACGGTGGCGCCGGCGGCCGCGATCTCGGCGGTGAAGCGGCTGCGGCTCGTGCGCTCGTCGGGATCGAGGCCGGATTCGGCACAGAACTCCGCGTAGTCCTCCGGGTCGAAGAGGGCGACGGTCGTGTGCATTCCCTGAGCGGCGAGCGTGCGCAGCAGGCCTTCGACCTGCTGCAGGTAGACCGCGTGGTCCTCGAAGGTGAAGCTCCGGTAGTGGCGCATGGCCGCGAAGTCCTCGGGGTCGACCAGGAGGCCGACGGTACTGGGTGCTTCGCGGCGCAGCGCGCGTCGCATGGATGGTGCGGAGCGCTGCCGGCCGCGCTTGGTCTGCTTGATGTGCGCCATGAGTCCCCCTGTGCGCTGTCGATCATTGCTCACTCAGCGTAATCAGGGGGACTGACAGCGGCTGTCCTGCCGGCCGGCTCAGTGGCGCTCGCGGGCGAGGTCTTCGTAGAAGCGGAGGAGTTCGAGGTTGTCGATCGAGCCCGGGTTGACCGCCTTGGCAAGGGCTGTGCCCTGGAGGAGGCGCTTGACCGGAACCTCGATGCGCTTGCCGGTGAGGGTGTGCGGGATGCCGGGGACCTCGATGACCTCATCCGGTACATGGCGGGGCGAGAGGTTCTCACGGATGGTCCGTTTGATGCTGTCGCGAAGCTCGTCGTCGAGCGTGGCGCCCTCGGCGAGGTGGACGAACAGGGGCATCCAGTAGCCGCCGTCCGGCTCTTCGAGGCCGATGACCAGGGACTCGCGGATTTCGGGAAGCCGCTCGACCGCCTCGTAGATGTCGGCGGACCCCATCCGGACGCCCTGCCGGTTGAGGGTGGAGTCGGAGCGGCCGTGGATGACGACCGAGCCCCGGTCGGTGAGGGTGATCCAGTCTCCGTGGCGCCAGACGCCGGGGTACATGTCGAAGTAACTGTCGTGGTAGCGGCGGCCGTCGGGGTCGTTCCAGAAGCGGACCGGCATCGAGGGCATGGGTGCGGTCACGACCAGTTCGCCGACCTCACCGGTGAGCGGTTTGCCTGCGGGGTCCCAGGACTGGAGATCGGTGCCGAGGCAGGGGGCCTGCAGCTCGCCGATGTGGACGGGCAGGGTGGGGACCGCGCCCGCGAAGCAGCTGCAGACGTCCGTACCGCCGCTGACGGAGGCGATCCACAGGTCGGCACCGCTGTCGTCGAACTCGTCGTGCAGCCAGCGGAAGCCGTCGGGCGGGAGCGGGGAGCCGGTGGTGGCTACACACTGGACGCGACTGAGGTCGTGGTCGCGGGCCGGGTGGACGCCCGCTTTCCGGCAGGCCATGACGTAGGCGGCCGACGTGCCGAAGAGGGTCGCGCCGGTCTGTTCGGCGACACGCCACTGGGCGCTGACGTCGGGATGGCCGGGGCTGCCGTCGTACAGCACGACGGTGGTGCCCGTGAGCAGCCCGGAGACGAGGAAGTTCCACATCATCCAGCCGGTGGACGTGTACCAGAAGAAGCGGTCGTCGGGGCCGAGGTCGCAGTGCAGCCCGATCTGCTTGAAGTGTTCGAGGAGGATCCCGCCCTGGGACTGGACGATCGCCTTCGGCAGTCCGGTCGTGCCGGAGGAGTACAGCACCCACAGCGGGTGTTCGAAGGGGACCTGTTCGAAGACCGGTTCGATGTCGGAGGCGGTGAGCGCCGACCATTCGAGGGCGCCTTCGGGTGCGTCCGTGCCGAGGAGCGGGATGTGGACGACCGCGCGCAGGGTGGGGAGTTCACGGCGGAGCTCGGCCACGGTGGCGGTTCGGTCGTGTTCCTTGCCGCCGTAGCGGTAGCCGTCGACGGTGAACAGGACGACGGGTTCGACCTGCTGGAAGCGGTCCAGGACGCTGCGGGCGCCGAAGTCGGGGGCGCAGGAGGTCCAGACTCCGCCGACCGCGGCGGTGGCGAGGAACGCGACGACCGCCTGCGGGATGTTGGGGAGGTATCCGCTGACCCGGTCGCCGGGGGTGACGCCGAGAACGCGGAGTTCGGCGGCCAGCGAGGCGACCTGACGCCGGAGTTCGGACCAGCTGACGGCGACCTGGGTATGGGTCTCGTCGACGTACAGCAGGGCGGGGGCGTCCGCGCGGAGCGGGTCGTCGGCGGTGCGCAGGGCGTGCTCGGAGTAGTTGAGCGTGGCGCCGGGGAACCACTGGGCGCCGGGCATGGCGCGGTCGCCGATGACGGCTTCGTACGGGGTGGAGAAGCGTACGTCGAACCAGTCGGCGACGGCTTTCCAGAAGGTGTCGAGTTCGTCGACCGACCAGCGGTGCAGTGCAGCGTAGCCGCCGTCGGCGGGCGCTCCGTAGCGCCCGGCCGCCCATCGCTGGAAGCGGGTGACGGCCGCGGCCTCGACGCGCTCGGGCTGGGGCTGCCAGAGGGGGGCTTCGCCGGCTGCTGAGGTCATGGAGGCTCCCTGGCCTTTCGGGGTGTACGCGGGGTGTGCGTGCGTCGCGCGCACGGGCTGGGGTGTGCGCGTGAACGGCTGTTACGGACGATGCCATGTGATCGTCTTGCGCACCAGGGTCCGCCTGCCATGGTTGCGTGTCCGGCTGTGTGGTGGAGCCACAGGTGAACGGAAGCTGAACGGAGCCCGCTTCCGTCCGCGCGGATGGCAGGGTGGCCGCATGGATGGTCGTGACCTGGTGCGCTCGGTGAAAATGGTCGGTTCCGTACAGGGGATGCGTACGGTGCGCTCGGCTTGGCGGAACCGGCGTGCGGATGCGCGGGCGCTGGCGCCGCGCGGTGCGGAGCGGGCACGTGTGCCCGGCCTGTTGCTCGGTGCGGAGCCGGAGCCGGGCGGCGGGGTCGTGCGGTTCGCCCGCTCGCAGCTGCGGGTCCGGGTGGCGGTGGGCGGTGCACTCTTCTGGTCGTGGGACGGGGCGGAGCCTCTGCCGTCGTACGCCCTGCCGGGGGACGAGCCCGAGCCGGACCGGCGGGCGCGGCTGGAGCCGGACAAGAACGGCGGCTGGCAGGTGGTGTCGGAGCGGCTGACGGTCGTCGTGTCACGGCACGGGGCGGTGGAGCTGCGTACGCCGGGCGGGGTGCTGCTGCGCCGGGAGCTGCCGCCGCGCTGGTGGGAGCCGGTGGAGGGGGGTTCGGCACGGTGGGTGCAGCGGTCCGAGGTCCCCGCCGACGCGCGGTTCTTCGGGCTCGGCGGGCGCTCCGGCGGTCCGAGGCTGAGGGAGGGCACGTACAGGCTGTGGAACACCGATCCGGGCGGGCGTTTCGGCCCGGGGGACGATCCGCTGTATCTGACGATGCCGGTGCAGGTGGTGGTGTCCGACGCGGGGACCCATCTGGCGTTCCACGACAACTCCTGGTCGGGCGGGGTGACGCTGCGGGAGGGTGAGGAGGGTGCCGGCTCGGGGCACGACCGGCCCGGGACCTGTGAGGTGCGGATGGACGGCGGTCCGCTCCGCTGCTGGGTGGTCGCGGGTACACCGGCCAGGGTGCTGCAGGGCTGGGCGGCGCTGACGGGGGCGCCCGCTCTGCCGCCGTCGTGGGCCCTGGGCCCGCAGCACGCTCGCTGGGGGTTCGGCAGCGAGCGGGAGGTGCGGCGGATCGTCGCGGGGTACCGGGAGCGGGGGCTGCCTCTGTCGGTGCTGCATCTGGACATCGACCACTACGACGCGCACCAGGTCTTCACCGTCGACCTGGAGAGGTTTCCCGGCCTTCCCCGGTTGGCGAAGGAACTGCGCGAGGAAGGCGTCCGGCTGGTGTCGATCGTCGATCCGGCGGTGAGGGCGTCGGCGGGCAACGCGGTGTTCGACAGTGGCCTGGAGGTCGGTGCGGAGGGTGCCTTCGTCCGGGATCCGAAGGGGCTTCCGGTGCTGGGCGAGGTGTGGCCGGGTGAGTGCGTCTATCCGGACTTCACCGATCCGCTGGTGCGGGAGTGGTGGGGTGCGCTGTACGAGGAGCGGCTCGGCCAGGGATTCGCCGGGGTCTGGCACGACATGAACGAGCCGGTGTCGTTCTCGGCCTTCGGGGACCCGTCGCTGCCTCGTTCGTCCAGGCACTCCCTGGAGGGCCGTGGCGGGGACCATCGGGAGGCCCACAACGTGTACGCCCTGGCGATGGCGAGGGCCGGGTACGAGGGATTGCGCCGGCTGCGCCCCGAGGAGCGGCCGTTCCTGTTCTCCCGTTCGGGCTGGGCGGGGATGCAGCGGTACGGCGGCACCTGGTCCGGTGATGTGACCACCGGGTGGCCGGGGCTCCGGGCCTCGCTCGCCCTGGTGCTGGGGCTCGGTCTCTGCGGGATCCCCTATTCGGGGCCCGATGTCGGCGGGTTCGACGGGTCGCCGTCGCCGGAGCTGTATCTGCGCTGGTTCCAACTGGGCGCGTACATGCCGTTGTTCCGCACGCATGCGGCCATCGGTGCGGGGCGCCGGGAGCCGTGGGAGTTCGGGCCGGAGGTGCTCGCACATGCCAGGCGGGCGCTGGAGGAGCGGGAACGGATGCACCCGTATTTCGTGACGTTGGCGCACTTGGCCCGGCTGACCGGTGCGCCGTATGTACGGCCGGTGTGGTGGGGGGCGTCGGGGGACCGGGACCTGCGGGACTGCGAGGACGCGTTCCTGCTGGGTGACGCGCTGCTGGTCGCGCCGGTGCTGGAGGAGGGGACCGGGCGCAGGCCGGTGCGGCTGCCGCGTGGGCGGTGGTACGACACGGTGACCGGGCAGGCGTACGAGGGGCCGGGCCGGGTGGTGGTGGAGGCGCCGCTTTCACGTATTCCGGTGCTGGCGCGGGCCGGTGCGGTGATCCCGGTGCGGAGTCCGGAGGGAAGCCTGGAACTGGAGGTGTGGGCTCCAACCGCCGGGCGCACCGGGGGCGGGTTGGTCGTGCGGGACGCGGGCGACGGGTGGGAGCGGGCCGAGGTGGAGCGCTACACGTCGCGCCTGCGGGCCGGGCGTGTGGTGGTCGAACGGGACGGTGCGGAGGAGTCGGTGCCGTATCCGGTCCGTGTACGGGGGCTGCCGGGCGCCGCTCAGCCGTAGGCTCCGGCGAACCAGGCGTGTACGGCCCGGGTGTGCAGGGGGAAGGCGAGTTCGCCCGGGGTGCGCAGTACGTCGTATCCCGAGGTCTCGTCGGTCGGCGCGGAGGGCGGGAGTTCCCGGGCGGGGCGCGGCGGGAGCAGTCCGAAGAGCAGCAGGTGGCCGTCCGGGGAGCTGAGGGCGTCGGCGAGGCGCACTTCCGTCTCGTCGGCCCGGATACCGGTCTCCTCGCGCAGTTCGCGTACGACGGCGCGGCGCCAGTCCTCGGTCTGGTCGATGTAGCCGCCGGGCAGCGCGATCCCGCCCCGGTGCGGAGGGATGGTGCGGGTGATGACGACGAGGCCCGCGCCGTGCGCTCCGGTGACGGGCAGCAGGGCCACGGCTACGGGCAGGGGGTTGCGATAGGCGGTGTGACCGCAAGCTGTGCAGGTGCGCGGCCAGGCGTCGGCGGCGTACGGGGTCCCGCAGCTGCCGCAGTGGGAGTCCTTCACGGGCGGACTGTATCCGATCACTCTTCTCTTGCGGCTCCGAAACTGATAGACGGTGTGCCCATGACAGGAATCGCTCGTGTCCTCCGTGCCCTGGCCGCCGCCGGCGCCGCTCTGCTCGCCGTGACGGCCGCTGCCCCGGTCGCGGCGGCAAGGCCCGAACCCAAGGCTCCACCGGAGTTCGTCGAACTCCGCTCCGTCGATCCGACGATCATCACGGAGATGCGCTACACCACCGCGCACAACTTCATGGGAGAGCCGGTGGACGGCTATCGGCAGCCCGTCTGCATCCTGACCCGGCCCGCCGCCCTCGCGCTGCGCACGGCTCAGCGGAGCCTCCTGCGCCAGGGCTACTCGCTCAAGGTGTACGACTGCTACCGGCCGCAGCGCGCTGTGGACCACTTCGTGCGCTGGGCGAAGGATCTCGACGACCAGGCCATGAAGGGCGAGTTCTATCCGATGGTCGACAAGACGCGGCTGTTCGAGGACGGTTACATCGCGGAGAAATCCGGTCACAGCCGCGGCAGTACGGTGGATCTCACCCTGGTGAGGCTGCCGGCGCTTGTGACCAGGCCCTACGAGCCGGGTGAGGGACTCGCCCCGTGCTACGCGCCGAAGGGCGAGCGCTTCCCCGACAACTCCGTGGACATGGGCACGGGCTACGACTGTTTCGACACCCTGTCGCACACGGACGACCCGCGGGTCCAGGGAGCGCAGCGCGCCAACAGGCAGTTCCTCAAGGAGACGCTCACCGGCCTGGGGTTCGTGAACCTGGCGGAGGAGTGGTGGCACTTCACCTACAAGCCCGAGCTCTTCCCGGACACGTATTTCGACTTCCCGGTGGCAAGGCGCTCCGTCGCGGGGCACTGACGGCCCGGGCGGAGAACGGGCGACCGGGACCACCCCCGTGGGCTCCGGCCGCCCGTTCTCCCTTTCGGACGCGGAACTGCCGTATCCGGTTGCCGGTCGAGCCATTACGGTGCCCTTATGCCACAGCAGACGTTCGGTTCATATGAAGAATTCTGGCCCTACTACGTCGCCCTGCACTCCAGGGCGGCGACCCGGTGGGTCCATCTGACCGGGACGCTGACGGGCCTCGCGGTCACCGCGTACGGTCTGGCGCGCGGCCGCAAGCGGTACGCCCTGGCGTTGCCCCTGATCGGGTACGGCAGCGCGTGGCCCGCGCACTTCCTCATCGAGAAGAACAATCCGGCGACGTTCGGGCATCCCGCGTGGTCGCTGCGCGGCGACGTGCAGATGATCCGGATGATGCTCGCGGGACGGGACGGCGAGCTGGCCGAGACCGCGGCCAAGTGGCTCGCCGAGAACCCGTGTTCCCCGGATTGCGCGCAGGGTTGACGGGTCGTCACCTCGGGTGAAGACTCCTGGCACGCCCGCTGCCCCCCGCACCGTACGCGCGGTCCGTACCCCGGTCGGCGGGGGTACGGGCCGCGTCACGTGCGGCTGTCAGGTCCTGGCGGGTTCCCGGAGCCGGTCGGCACGCACCATGGCGTGCTCCACGACCGCGACGAGCACGTCCCTCACGGACGCCCTGTCGCGCGCGTCGCAGAGCAGCACCGGCACCTCGGGGTCGAGGTCGAGTGCCGCCCGGACCGTCTCGGTGGGGAACTGATCCGCGCCGTCGAAGAGGTTGACGGCCACCGTGAACGGGATCGCCCGGCGCTCGAAGTAGTCGACCGCCGCGAAGCAGTCCTCGAGCCGCCGGGTGTCCGCGAGCACCACCGCGCCCAGGGCGCCCTGGGCCAGTTCGTCCCAGAGGAACCAGAAGCGGTCCTGCCCCGGAGTCCCGAACAGATAGAGGACCAGGTCCTCTCGCAAGGTGATCCGGCCGAAGTCCATGGCCACCGTGGTGGTGCTCTTGCCCTCGACCCCGGCCACGTCGTCGACGGGACGGCCCGCCTCGCTCAGCCGCTCCTCGGTACGCAGCGGTCTGATCTCGCTGACCGCGCCCACCAGGGTCGTCTTGCCCACACCGAAGCCGCCCGCCACCAGGATTTTCAGGGTAACGGGCTCGACGGGCCGCTTCCTGCGGCTAGAGCGCCCGAAGGCCATTGATCACCTCGCGAAGAATGTTCACGTCCGGCAGCTCGGCCGGCGGAACGGGACGGGTGACGTGCACCAGCTCGTCCTCGACGAGGTCACCGACCAGGACACGGACCACCCCCACGGGGAGATCCAGTCCGGAGGCGAGCTCGGCGATCGACTGGGGCATGTCGCTGCACAGTTCGACGATCTCCACGTGTTCCGGGGAGAGCGTCTGATTCCGGCCGGGATCGTCGGCCGCGGGTTCGGGGACGACGATCGCGATCAGGTCGAGACGATGACGGGACGCGCTGCTCGTACGCCCCCGGGTCATCGCGTAGGGCCGGACCACCGGACCCGCTTCGGCGTCGTACCAGCGCGAGGAGCCCGCTTCTGCGGGAGCGGGCGGTGATCCGGGCGCGGTGTCCCGGACGGAGTCTGCGCTCATCCCCTCGCCTCACCCTCCGGCGGGCAGACCGGTGGCCCGGGGGGCATTGGCCAGGTGCACACCCACGCGCTTGACCATCAGGGTCATCTCGTACGCCACCTGCCCGACGTCCGAGTCCGAGTCGGCCAGGACGGCGAGGCAGCTGCCGTCACCCGCCGCCGTGACGAAGAGGAATGCCTCGTCGAGCTCGACCACCGTCTGCCGGACCCGGCCGGCGTCGAAGTGACGGCCCACACCCTTGGCGAGGCTGTGGAATCCGGAGGCGACGGCTGCCAGGTGCTCGCTGTCCTCGCGGGTCAGGTCCTGGGACGTGCCGGTGGCGAGGCCGTCGCTGGAGAGCACCAGCGCCTTACGGATGCTCGCGACGCGCTCGACCAGTTCGTCGAGGAGCCAGTTGAGTTCGCCGGAGCCCTGACGTGAGGCGTTGTGTGCTGCTGCGTTCGGTGCGGTCATCGACCGTCCCCTCCCGGTGTGGTTCCTGGTGCTGTCTGGCCGGGGCCGGTCACGTCCTCGGCGTTCTGCCGACGGCCGCGCTGCCAGCCGCGTTGAAGCGAAGCCATGCGATTGCGTACTTCGTCCGCATCACGTTCGAGGTCGTCGTCGGTGTCTGCGGGGACGTGGCCGGAAGTCCGCCCTGCGGAGTCCTCCCGGAGCTGTGGGGCGAGGCTGGCCTGCCGGACCCTGCGCGGGAGGCCGCCCACCGTGTCCGGCGCGGACGGCCGGGACGCGGGCCTGAGCCGCGCCGGGGCTTCGTCGGCCGGGGACGCTTCCGAGCCGGGCTCCGCCGTGACCGCACCGGATTCGGGGGCCGGGGGGAAGGCGTCGGGTGTGCCGTGATGGGAACGGCCCCCGTCGCCGATGCGGCGTCCCTGGTCGGTGACGAGCGTCGGCGGCTTGCGGCGCGGCAGGGGGACGGGGCCGGCGGGCCGCATCGGCCGGACGTCCGCGGAGCGGCCGTCCGACGCGTCGGAGGCCTGCTGGTGCTGCTCCCGGTCGGCTTCCCTGCGCAGGTCACGGGCCCTGAAGATGCCGCCCCGCTCGCTCTCGGTGTCCTCCAGATCGGATACACCGTCGAGGACGGGGCCGAGTGCCGGATCGAGCTCCCGGTCGAGTGCCGGGTCGGTGAACCCGAGTGTGCCCACCGGGCCTTCGAGTTCGACGGGGCCGTCGAGCACGGACGGGTCGGTGAGACCGGTGGGAACCGGGGAGAGACCTGACGGCCTGCCCGGGATGCTCGTGTCCGCGACTCCGTCCCTGCGGGCCTTGTCGCTGCCGGGCGCGTCCCTGCCCGGCCGGCCGCTGCCGATCGCCTTCTCGGCCCGCCGGTCGAGACGGAAGCCGGTGCCGTGCGTGTCGGGGGCGTCGGTGAGCAGCTGTGCCGGGATGAAGACGACCGCGGTCGTCCCTCCGTACGGTGAGGTCTGCAGGGACACCCTGACGTTCTGCCGCTGGGCGAGCCGGCTGACGACGAAGAGACCGAGCCGGTCGGTGTCGGAGAGCTCGAAGTCGGGTGTCTCCGCGAGCCTCAGGTTGGCGTCCAGGAGGACCTCCGGCGCCATGCCGAGACCGCGGTCGTGGATCTCCAGGGTGAAGCCGTTGGCCACGCGTTCGCCGTGCACCTGGACCGCGGTGTGCGGGGGCGAGAACACCGTGGCGTTCTCGAGCAGTTCCGCGATCAGGTGGGTGAGGTCGGCGACGGCCGGACCGCCGACGCCGATGCGGGGCAGGCGCCGGACTTCGATCCGCTCGTAGTCCTCCACCTCCGCGACCGCCGCCCGCACCACGTCCATCAGCTGGATCGGCTTGCGCCACTGCCGGGACGGGGCCGCCCCGGAGAGGATCACGAGGCCTTCGGCGTGGCGTCGCATGCGGGTGGTGAGGTGGTCGAGGCGGAAGAGGTCGGCGAGCTCGTCGCTGTTCTCGGTGCGCCGCTCCATGGTGTCCAGGAGCGTGAGCTGACGGTGCAGGAGCACCTGGTTGCGGCGTGCGAGGTTGACGAAGACCTCGGACACCCCGCGGCGCATGTCCGCCTGCTTGACCGCGGCCTCGACAGCAGCCCTCTGCAGGGTGTTGAGCGCCTGCCCGACCTGGCCGATCTCGTCGCGCTCGTAACTGAGGTGAGGGGCTTCGGTCTCCACGTCGACCTGCTCGCCCGCGGCCAGCCGCCGCATCACGCTGGGCAGCCGCACACCGGACACCTCGTGGGCGTCCTTGCGCAGCCGGGAGAGGTCGCGGACGAGTTCGCGTCCCACGCGTACGGAGACGAAGACGGACACGAGCAGCGCGACGAATCCCAGGACACCGGCGACACCGGCCTGGATCAGGACCCGGTAGCCGGCGGGTTCCGCGCGGTCCTGGAAGCGGTTGGACATCTCGGTGCCGTCGTTGGCCAGGTGCTCCAGGACCGGTGGGGCCACTTCCTCCCAGCGCGTGGAGTCGACGGCGCCCGGCTTGGTGATCGGGCCCGCGGCGATGAGCCTCTGCTCGGCCGTTCGCAGCGGCTCGGTGTCGGGGCTGCGCCAGTACTGCTCCATGCGCCCGCGCTCGCTTCCCGGAAGGAGCTCGAGGTTGACCTCGTACAGGAGCGTGCGGCTGGCGGCGAGGTCGGAGACGACGCGGAGTTCGGGGGCGCCGAGCCTTCCCGCGATGAGGCCCGACGCGATCAGCGCGTCCTCACGCGAGAGCATCTCGCGGGCCCGGGAGATGCCGACCAGCGCCCGGACCTGCTTGTCCATCGATACGTTCTCCATCGTGTGGAGACCGTTCAGGAAGCGGTAGCAGGGGTCGACGAGACCGTTGTAGAAGTCGAGGGCCCTGGTCCGGTCGATGGTGCGCTTCTCGACGGACCCGCGCAGCGCGTCCAGGCCGTCGACCTCGCTGAGGATCGAGTCGAGCTGTGCCTCCGACTCAGGGCTCAGCTTGTCCCGTATGTCCTTGCTCTTCGCGCTCTGCCTGACCTCGGCCACGACCCGGTCGGTCGCGGCGCGCTGGCGGCGCAGAAGAGGGAGGGCGTCCGACGCCCGGGGGTCGGCGAGGAAGACGAGCGTCTGGCGGCGTTCGCCCTGAACGGCGCGGATGGTGTCTTCCAGTGGATGGCCGACCTGCTCCACGATGGCGCTCGCACCCATCAGCTCGCCGGCCTCACGACCGGTGACGTAGGTGGCGAAGACCCAGAGACCCGTGAGGGAGGCGAGCGGCACCAGGAGCAACGCCACGATCTTCCTGCGGATGGACTTCCCGCGAAAGCGCATGGCCTCCCCCAGCTCGGCCCCGCACCGCGGGGGTGGTCGTGTCGGCGTTTCCGGTGCTTCCGGTCGCCCGTTCTTCCTGGTTGTTCCGGTGTTTCTGCCGCGGTCCACCGGGCGTCGGCCGGAGTTCCGTCTACAAACGGCGCGAGCCTACTACTGACCTGCCGGTAACTCGAAGACGTGTCCGGACGATTTCCGGCCGCTCTTCCCGGAGTTGCTCACCAGTTGTCCCGGTATTCCCAGCGAAGAAATTCGCGAAAGCGACAGAGAACCGCTGGCCGACCGCGGTGCATCCACACAAGGCAGTTGGCTGGAATTCTTCGTTCCGTGACCTTTCGGGGCCGGTTGAGGCCCCTGGCGGGAATCTTCGCGGCCTGGCGTTCGTCCAGACGTACGGGGCAGAAGAACCTCACGGGGGTACGTGCGACAGGCGAGCGGCTCCGTCCGCGTAGAACGGGCGTGATCCGGGCAGCCACCCCTTGAGTCGGACAGTGGTGGGGAGTTGAGGGCCTTGGACACGGATCAGCGCGGGAGCACGGCGGCATCGTCGGCGGTCGGCGCGTCACCGGCGGCCGCGTCGGCGGCCGGTGCCCGGATCCCGCGGCAGCTGTGGGTGGATGAACCCGCGGTACGGCGGAGAATGCCGGACCCGGTGCGGACGGCCGCCGTGCGCGCCGTTCTCATCATGTCGCTGACCATCATCCAGGCCATGGTGGCCTTCCTGTGCACGCTGGCCGGGTCCTGGCTCGCCTTCCCGATGGTGCTGGGCGGTGTGGCGAGCACGGTGGTGGCGACGTGGTCGGTGCTGGACGTCTGGGTGACCCGGCAGGTGTGGAACCAGCGCAACGGCGTGGTTTCCGTGCCCAGCAGCACGGCACGCCGCATGCGCCGCGAGCGGCGGGTGGCGAGGCGCTCCGCCCGGGCCCGGGCGCGCAGGGAGGCCCGGATACGGCGCCGGGGCGAAGGCCGGCTCTCCCGGGCCTGACCGCCTCCGCCCCGCCGGCCTCGCCTACCGCTTGTCCGTGGCCGGCGCCGTGTGCGCATCCGTCATTTCCGTGCGCATCTCCGGGACCGCGGTCCCGCCGGCGCTTCCGGACGTCTCGGCCGTCCGCTTGAACATGCGGGTCGCGGTGATCTCGCCGTGGACGGTCTCGCCCTCGGGGTCCTGCTGAGGCAGCCCCGGCCTGAGGTGCTCCTCCACACTGATGTACTTCAGCCCCGCCCGCAGGTCCGCGTCGTTGCGGAGGCGGATGACGAGCGGGAACTCGGCGAGCGCCGTGGTGTCGAACAGCCCGGTCGTGTAGAGCAGCTGGACGCCCAGCGCATCGGAGACCGCGCGCTGCAGCTCCAGCAGGTACGTGGCGTTGGCGCGCCCGATGGGGTTGTCGAGGAAGAGCGTGCCCGCGTGCCGGTGCCGGTCCCGGCCCCTGTCGTTGCTGCGAAGGGCCGCCATCGTGCAGTACAGCGCGATCGCCGCGGTGAGCAGCTGGCCACCGGAGAAGACGTCGCCCATCTGTCCGACCGGGACGCGTTCGGCACGGAGCACCGCGTCCGGCTTGAGGATCTCCACGGCGATGCCCTTGGGCTCCAGCGCCGCCTGCACACCGCGCAGCAGGAGGGACATGCCGTCCCTGCGCAGGTCGGAGTTCTTCTTGAGGGCCGCATGCGTGGCCTCGTCGATGACCTCGCCGAGCCTCTCGGTGAGCGTGGCCTGGTCGGGTTCCTCGAAGCGGATCCGGAGGAACTCCTGGCCGGACCACTCCCCCAGCCCCTCGGGCAGCTGGGAGAGCCGCTGCGCCGAGCGGAGCGTCGTGAGGGCCGAGTCCACCAGGCCGCGGAGGCGATCGACGATGGATTCGCGGTTGCGCTCCAGCTGGGCCAGCTCGTCGGTGAGCACGCGCAGTCTGGGCGCGAAGGCCGCGGCCCACTTCTCGGCGTGATCGGGCAGAGCGGCCGCGGGGAGTTCCCGGATCTGCTGCCGGGCCGGGGTGCGGACCTGTTCGTAGCGGGTGGAGTTGGCGTGCCGTACGAGGACGTCGCTCGCCTCACGTACGGAACTCTCCGCCGCCGACAGGTCGGTGGCGCAGCCGCGCAGTGAACGGCGCGCCTCGGCGGCGGACTGCCTGGCCTCATCGAGGGTGCCCGGGTACGGGTCGGGGGACTCGGGCTCGTCCTCCGCGCCGTGGTCCCTGAGCAGGTCGCGCAGGAGCGCGGCGGTCTCGTCGAAGCCGCTCGCGGAGTCCTCGGCGGTGCGGTGGGCGCGCAGCAGTTCGGCGTGGGCCGCGCGCGCCGTGTCCAGCGCCGCGGTGGCGGAGCCCAGTTCGGACGTGGCCGTGCGGAGCAGGGTCTGGGCCTGGTCCGCGTCGGCCGGGGCGAGGTCTGCGGGGAGCTCGGTGTGGTGGGGCGCCTCGTCGGCGGGGGCGAGCCGTTCTGCTTCACCGCGCAGCCGGCCGAGCTGCTCGCTGGCCGTCGAGGCCCGGGTCTCCAGGAGCTGGACGTGGGACTCGGCTCGGGCGGCGGCCGCCTGCCGGGAGGGTCCGTCGGCTCCGTCGGTTCCTTCGAGGAGCTGGGCGGCGCGGGTACGGACCTTGTTGGTGAGGCGGTCGAGCTCGGCCAAGGCGGCACTCTCGTCGCTCTCGGCGCGCGCCTGCTCGGCGCGCAGGTCGGCTCCGACGCCGACCTTCTCGTACAGCTGGGAGGCCGCGCGGTACGCCTCGCGCAGGGCGGGCAGCGCGGTGCGTGCGGTGGAGGCGTCGGGCTCCGGGAGAGATTCCGGGGCGCCCGCGATCTCGGCGCGCTCGGCGCGCAGCGCACGGGCGGTGCGGTGGGCGTCGTCCGCGGCACGCTGGGCGGCCCGGCGGTCCTCGTCGGCGGCGCGGGCGCGCTCGAGATACGCCGTGGCGCGCGCCTCGGATTCGGCCGCCTCGTCGGTCAGTTCACGCAGTCGCGCCTGCCAGCCCGCCCGGTCGCGGAGCCGGTGGGCGAGTCCGGCGAGGGCGTCGGCGGCGCGGCGGGCGCGCTGCGCCGTCTCCTGCCGCTCGTCGCGGACGCGCGCGGCGTCCGCGGCGGCCTCTTCGGCCTCCGCCCGCACGGTGCGGGCCTCGGCGAGCTCGGCTTCCGCGGTTTCCGCGGCGGCGCGGGCGGTGCGGGCGGCTTCACCGAGCTCGGCGAGCATCCCGGGCGGGCAGTCGGCGCGCCAGGAGCCGATACGGGCGGCGAGGGAGCGGTCGGCGGCGAGCCTGGCCGCGAGCGACCTGATGTCCTCGTCACGTGCCGCGGCCCGCGCCCTGAGTGCCTGGCGCTCCTCGTCAGCGGCGTGTTCGTCGTGCATCGCGGGGTTGGGCGGGACGAGGAACACGTCATCGGCGCCGGCACCGCCGGGCGCGGGTACGGGGGCGAGCAGGGCCGCGGTGGTGCCGACTGCCACGGCCGACCGCGGCAGCAGGGCGGCGGCGGCCAGGACTTCGCGGGCGCGGGTGTGCGCGTCCGGGTCGGTGATGACGACACCGTCGACGAGCTCGGGCCGTGCGGCCAGGACCGCCGCGTGGTCGGCGGGGTCCACGGCCTGCGCGAGGTAGCGCCAGCCGGGCAGGGCCGGGATGCCGTGCTCACCGAGGTATTCGACGGTGGCGAGCACGTCGGGCCCTGGGGGCAGCAGTCCCCCGTCCCCGAGGGCGCCGAGGATGCGGGAGTCGTCGGCGGCGGCGGTGCGCAGGTCGAAGAGCCTGCGTTCGGCGGCGGCCACGCCCTGGTCGAGGAGCTCCCTCAACTCGTCGGCGCTGTTGTCGAACTCCTCGGCCGTGAGGGACTGCGTGTCACCGGAAGCCGGTTCCTGCGCGCTGTCGCCGGTGTCGTCCGTCCCGGGGGCGGCGCGGCGTGGGCGGGGGACGCCTGCTCCGGCGGCCGTGGGCAGACCCAGCAGGTCGGCGAGCCGGTGGTCGGAGGCGATCGACCCGGCGGCCCTGCGCTCGGCCTCGTAGGACTGTTCGGCGGCCTGTGCGGCGTCGGCGGCGCGGGCCGCGGCGAGCTCGGTGCGGCTCTCCGTCGACGCGGCTTCACGGGCCTGGTCGGCGGTGGCCCGCGCGGCCTCCCGCGCGGTGTCCCAGGCGGCGACCGCGGTCTGTTCGGCGTCGTTCGCGGCGAGGGCCGCGCGGGCCGGGTCTGCGTCCGGCGCGGTGTCGTCGAGCCAGCCGGCCCGTACGGCCTCGGCGGTCTCCTGCTCGACCTCGGCGAGGCGCTGGCGCAGATGGCCGGCCTCGCTGCGGGCGCGCTGGGCCTCGGTGGCGGCGGTGGTGGCGTCCCGGTGCGCCGTTTCCCCGGTGGACTGAAGGGTCGCGGAGCGCTCTTCCTCCTCGTCGGCCACCCGCTCCCCCGCCTCCGCGGCGGTGTGGAGGGCGCGTACGAGGTCGGCGGCGGCCGTGGCGCGTGCGGCGAGGGCGGGGGCCGCGTCGCGCTCGGCCTCCCGGATCGCGACGGCGACGCGGGCCGAGCGGTCTGCGGCGGCCCGGTGGCGCAGGACCGCTTCGGCGGCCTGCCAGGCGGAGTGCAGGGTGCGTGCCTCGCCCAGCTCGCGGCGCTGGGCAGCCGCCCTCTTCTCGGCGGCGGTCAGGGCCAGGGAGGCGTGCCGGTAGGCCAGCTCGGCCGCGATCAGGTCCCGGTGACCGCGGTTGGACTCTGCCTCGGTGACGGTGTGGGCGGCGGCCGTGACCTGCTGGGCGAGCTCACCGGTGCGACCACGCTCCTCGGCGGCACGGCCGGAGAGCCTGCGGGCAAGGGTGCGGGTGCGCCGCTCGGCACCCGCGTGGACGTCGCGGCTGCGGGCCCTGGTCGCGGTGGCTTCGACGATCCGGCCCAGCAGGTCGACGGAACCGGCGGTGAAGTCGCATTCCGCCGTGAGCTCGGCGCGGCGGCCGAGCTTGTTGCCGAAACCGCTGACGAGGTCGGCGAGGCCGTCCGTGTCGCGGGTGTCGGTGACGGCCCGCAGCAGCAGGTCGGTGAAGTCCGAGTCCTTCTTGACGGCGAACAGACCGGCGGCCTCGCCCTCGTCGGCGTTCATCTCCCGCTGGTAGCGGAAGAGTTCGGGGTCGAGCCCCAGGTCGCCGAGGTGTTCGTTCCAGCGGTCGTGGATCTCTTCCCAGTGCACGTCGAGGTGCGGGTAGAACTTGCCCGCGTCCGTCAGTGCGTCGCGGAAGCCCTTCATGGTGCGGCGCCTGCCGCGGGCCCCGGAGACACCTTCGACGGGACGGCCCACCGAGGTGGCCTCGGCGACGGGAAGGCTGTCGAGGCTGAGGCCCGGCCCCGGGCGGAAGGAGTACCAGGCCTCGGCGAACTTGCGGGGGTCGTTGGAGACCTGGCGGCCACGCCATTCGCTGACCTTGCCGACGACGACGCATTCGCCGGTGAGCGTGTGCTGCCACTCCAGGGCGACGTGTCCGCAGTCGTCGGCGAGCAGGAACTTGCGCAGCACTCCGGAGCTGGCGCCGCCCAGGGTGTTGCGGTGCCCCGGCAGCATCACCGAGAAGATCAGCTTGAGCAGGACGGACTTGCCGCCGCCGTTCTCCAGGAACAGCACACCGGCGGGAGCCGGGCGGCGCGGGGGGCCGGTGGGCTCGTCCTCGAAGAACTCCGCCTGGGCCGGCGCGGGCCTGGGCACGGGCGCACCGACTCCGCGCAGGTCCAGCACGGTGTCGGCGTAGCGCGCACCGGCGGGCCCGATGGAGTAGAGGCGGACCCGGGACAACTCGTACATGGCGGCGGACTCTCGTCGTTCAGGCGGCGGGCGGGCGGCTGCGGCAGCCGGCGCGGTTCAGGGCGGGGCTGGGTCAGGAGTGGAAGGGGAGGCCCGCGTCGGCGGCCAGCTCCAGGCCTTCGGTGTCGGGCGGGGGCAGCAGGGTGGCCGAGCCGTCCGTGACCGGGACGACGCCGAGTTCCAGGAGCTCGGCCATGGCGGCGCTGCCCGCCATGTCGCGTACCTGGAGCTGGTAGCGGGCCGTGGTGCGGTAGGCGCCGCCCGCGTCGTCCCCGGTGCGCTGGAGGAAACCCGAGTCGGTGAGGAAGGCGACGGCCTTGCCGATGATGCCGGTGGTGGAGCCGGCGAGCCTGCGGGCGTCCTTGGTCGCTCCGGTGGAGCTGCGGCGGGCGTAGATCCGCCAGCCCGACTCCAGGCCGGGTGCGTCGGTGGCGGGGTCGGTGTTGTCGCCCTGTTCCTCGGCGCGCTCCTCCAGGCGCCGGCAGGCCTGGCGGACGAACGCGTCGACGCCGTTGACCGTGATGCGGCCGATGTAGGAGTCGTCGGCCAGGTCCTCGGGCCGGGGGAAGGCCATGGCGGCGACGGCGAGGTGGGCGAGGCCGTGCAGGAAGCGGTCGGCGGAGTCGGAGGAGGCGCGGCGGGCGTAGTCGCCCATGCGTACGGCGAAGACCGAGTCCTCGCCGGCGGTCACGGCCATCCCGGCGCGGGTGGAGACCTCCAGCACGATGAGTCCGAGGCCGGTGGCGACGGCGTCGGCGAGCCGGGCGAAGGCGGGCTCCTCCCGGTAGCGGCGGAGCAGCTCGGTGTATTCGGCGTCGCGGGCGGGCATCAGCTTCGGCTGCAGCCCGAAGGAGACCAGCCGGGCCGCGTCGGCCGCGTCCGCGGGGGTGACAGCGGCGGGAGCGGCCGGCCGTGCGGCCTCGGCCGCGTGCGCGAGGGGCTGGTCGCCCCACGCGTCGGTGTGCTCGGCGTGCTGCTCGCTCAACTCTGTGACTCCTCGATGCGGGTGCCGCGCTCGGGCGGCAAGGGTTGGGTGGTCGGGCCGTGGGAGCTCATGAGGCGTCCTTGCGGTCCGCGGCCATGCCCGCCGCGTCCAGCAGGGCCATGCCCACTATCAGGTCGGCTCCACCGAATTCGTGGTCCTCGAGCTGGGTGCCGTCGTCGACGGCGAACAGCAGCCGGCGCTCGCCCTGGCGGTAGGCCGTGCCGACCGGTGGGCTCGCCGCGTGGACGGCGAGCAGAGCGACCAGGTAGGGCAGCTCGGGATCGCGCAGCCGGGCCTCGGCGAGGAGTCCGGAGAGCCGGCGCGGGGCGTCGTGCTCCAGGTCGAGCAGTTCCATGGCGTGTCCGAGCTGCTCCTCGCTGAACCGGCTGTCGTCCGGGGTGGCGATGAGGTCGGGCTCGGGCATCTCGGCGCCCAGGTGCTCCCGCTCCACCGGGGGCATGAGCAGCAGGTCGACGAGGTCGCCGACCCGGACCGAGGTGGGCGTGCGCAGCCCGGTGCCGTGTGCGAAGAACGCGTCGGTGGCCCGGGTGGCCTGTTCGACGGGGAGTGGCAGCAGCGGTACGACGAGCTGGCCGTACAGGTCGAGGCCCGCTCGGGCGGTCGGGGTGGCGAAGGCCTGCCGGTCCTGCTCGGCGCGGAACAGCGGTCCGGCCTCCAGCAGTCTGGACTGGAGCTGGGTGTGGCGGCGGATGCAGTCCTTGACGATGTCGACGAGCTCGGCGGCCCGGCGCTTGTGCTCGGGTTCCTCCGCCTCGTCCCTGGCCTTGCGGATGTTGGTGAGGATCGCGTTCTCGTGGCGGTAGCGGTCGGCGACGTGGTCCAGCGCCTCGGTGATCATGTCGGGTACGGCGTTCAGCCAGTCGACGGCGCGGACGTTGCGCCGGGTCGCCTCCAGGGTCCTGCGGAGCGTCTCGGCGTACTGCA
This sequence comes from Streptomyces sp. NPDC060209, assembly GCF_042728155.1. Taxonomy (NCBI): domain Bacteria; kingdom Bacillati; phylum Actinomycetota; class Actinomycetes; order Kitasatosporales; family Streptomycetaceae; genus Streptomyces; species Streptomyces sp. NPDC060209. The sequence goes on along the minus strand of NZ_JBHWZS010000126.1, from coordinate 3,288 downwards.
CGGTGCGGTAGCGGGCTTGCTCGGCGGCGAGCTGCGCGTCCGCGAGGCGGCCCCTGCTGATGAGGACCTCGAGCTTCACCTCTGCGGCGATCTGGGCGCTGGTGACATCCGTGTCCAGGGCGCCGACCAGGACGTTGACCGCCTCGTCGGTGGCGCGGAGGTAGACGCTGCCGCCGTGGCCCGGGACTTCCTCGATGAGCTTGAAGTCGTAGTCCCTGCGGACGTAGACGCCGTCGGGCCCGAAGGTGCCGTACACGGCGCGGAAGCCTCGGTCCACGCTCCCGACGTTGATCAGGTTCTCCAGGACCCAGCGCGCGACGCGTTCGTGCTCGGTGACGGGGCGGCGCGGTGCCTGGGCCGCGACCCGTGGGAGGAGTCTGGCCACTATCTGGTCGTGGTCGGCGCCGGTGTCGAAGTCCATGTTGAGCGTGACCAGGTCGATCGCGGCGAGGGCGACTTCGGCCATCGCGTAGACCGTGTACTCGCCGGCCAGATTGGCCTTGCGGACGTCGAGGTCGTGCAGTGGAGCGGTGCAGGCGAGCGCGCGCAGCCGACGCGAGAGCCCCTCATCGGCGGCGGGTCCCGGAGCGGGCCTCGGTCCCGCGCTGAGCTGGGGCGCAGCGGTCTGGGTGTCGGCAGGCGAAGTCACGCTGCACAGATTAGGTCCTCACACCGACAACGGTCGAAACGGCGCAGAAGCGACCGGTCACGGACACCCGTAACCGCCCCCTCCGGGGGTGCGCAGCACCAGGACGTCCCCGGCGGCCAGGTCGGCGGTGTCGCAGCCTTCGAGCGGGGTCACGGCCGTGCCGTCGGCCAGCTCGACGTACTGCTCGCCGAGGGCTCCGGGTGCGCCTCCCGCCATGCCGTACGGCGGGACCCGGCGGTGGCCCGACAGGAGGGCCACGGTGACGGGTTCGAGGAAGCGGATCCTGCGTTCCACCCCTCGGCCTCCGTGCCACCGGCCCGGGCCGCCGCTGTTCTCGCGAACGCCGAAGCTCTCCAGCAGCACCGGGTAGCGCCATTCGAGGATCTCGGGGTCGGTGAGCCGCGAGTTGGTCATATGGGTCTGCACGGCGTCGGCCCCGTCGAAGCCGTCGCCGGCGCCGGAACCGCTCGCGACGGTCTCGTAGTACTGGACCCGGTCGTTGCCGAAGGTGAGGTTGTTCATGGTGCCGGATCCCTCGGCCTGGACGCCCAGGGCGGCGTAGAGGGCGCCGGTGACGGCCTGGGACGTCTCGACATTGCCCGCGACGGTCGCCGCCGGGTGGACGGGGGACAGCATCGATCCGTCCGGGACACGGATGTCCAGCGGCTTCAGGCAGCCGCTGTTGAGCGGGATGTCCTCCTCGACGAGTGTCCGGAACACATAGAGGACGGCCGCCATGACCACGGATCTCGGGGCGTTGAAGTTGCCGGTCTGCTGCGGGGAGGTCCCCTCGAAGTCGATGACGGCGCGGCGGGTGTCGCGGTCCACGGTCACGGTCACCTCGATGACGGCGCCGTTGTCGGTCTCGTAGCGGCAGGAGCCGTCGTGCAGCCCGGCCACGATCCGGCGTACGGACTCCTCGGCGTTGTCCTGGACGTGGCCCATGTACGCCTCGACGACGTCCTGCCCGAACTGCCGGGTCATGCGCCGCAGTTCCGTGATGCCCTTCTCGTTGGCCGCGATCTGGGCGCGCAGGTCGGCGAGGTTGGTGTCCGGGTCGCGCGAGGGGTGGGCGGCGGCGGTGAGCAGGTTCCTGGTCTCCGCCTCGCGGAGCGTTCCGTCGCGCACCAGCAGCCAGTTGTCGAACAGGACGCCCTCCTCGTCGACCGTACGGCTGAAGGCGGGCATGGAGCCCGGGGTGATGCCGCCGATCTCCGCGTGGTGGCCTCGCGATGCCACCAGGAAGCGCAGCCGGCCCTCCTCACCTCGGGCGGGCTCGTCGAACACGGGTGTCACGACGGTCACGTCCGGCAGATGTGTGCCGCCGTGGTACGGATCGTTGATGGCGTACACGTCACCGGGCCGCAGGGAGCCCTCGTTGCGCCGGAGCACCTCCTTGATGCACTCCCCCATCGACCCCAGGTGGACCGGGATGTGCGGGGCGTTGGCCACCAGGTTGCCGTCCGCGTCGAACAGCGCGCACGAGAAGTCCAGCCGCTCCTTGATGTTGACGGAGTGCGCCGTGTTCTCCAGTCGCACGCCCATCTGTTCGGCGATCGACATGAACAGGTTGTTGAACACTTCGAGCATGACCGGGTCCACCCGGGTGCCCACGGCGGTCCGCCCGGGTCTCGGCTCGGCCCTGCGCAGCACGAGGTGCCCGGCCGGTCCCGCCGTGGCCTGCCAGCCGAGGTCCACGACGGTGGTGGCGTCGTCCTCGGCGATCACCGCCGGGCCGGTCACGGTGTCCTCGGCGCGCAGTGTCTCGCGCCGGTGCAGGCCGGCGTCCCGCCATCCGTCCCCGGTGAACATCGTGACGGTTCCGAGGGGACGGAGCGGTCCTTCTCCCGCGCGCACGCCGGTCCGGGGCGGGGTGTGCGGTCCGGCCGTTCCGGTGGCTTCCACGGAAACGGCCTCGGCCACCAGGGGTTTGTCCATGGTGAATCCGTACCGCGCCCGGTGGGCTTCGGTGAACTCCTCCGTCATGGCGGCGACGGTGCCGTGGGCGACGGGCAGGGCGGCGTCCGTCCCGGCGTAGCGCAGGAGGATCCGCGCCCGGGTGCTGATGGCGCTGTCGGTGAGGCCGTCGGCACGGAGTTCGGCGCGGGTGCGCTCCGCCAGGCCGTCGCAGACGTTCCGCACACGGATCCCGGTCTCCTCGTCCAATGGGGCCTCGACGGACTGTTCGCGCATCGCGGTGGCGTCGGCGAGACCGATTCCGTACGCGGAGAGGACACCGGCCAGCGGCGGCACGAGGACGGTGTCGATGCCCAGGGCGTCGGCGACGGCGCAGGCGTGCTGTCCTCCGGCGCCGCCGAAGCCGGTGAGCGCGTAGCGGGTGATGTCGTGGCCCCGCTGGACGGAGATCTTCTTGACGGCGTTCGCCATGTTCAGCACGGCGATCTCCAGAAAGCCCGCGGCCACCTCGGCGGCCGTACGCCTGCTTCCCGTGGCGGCCGACACCTCTTCGGCCAGGGCGTCGAAGCGCTCCCTGACGAGACCGGCGTCGAGCAGCCGGTCGCCCTCGGGGCCGAAGACTGCGGGGAAGTGATCCGGTCGGATGCGGCCGAGCATCACATTGGCGTCGGTGACGGTGAGCGGCCCGCCCCGGCGGTAGCAGGCGGGTCCCGGGTCGGCCC
>NZ_JBHWZS010000125.1:0-22925 GCF_042728155.1 Streptomyces sp. NPDC060209 | reverse complement strand
GCGGTCTTCTTCGCGACCGTCTTGGCGGCCGGCTTCTTGGTCGCCGCCTTCTTCGCCGTGGCCTTCTTCGCGGTCTTCCGCGCCGCGGTCTTCTTGACCGGCGCTTCCGATTCCGTCGCTTCGGCGCCAGAGGCATCGGGCGTGTCGGATTCGTTACCCGTCACCACGACGACCGCTGCCTCTTCGGCTCCGGCCGGTGACCCGGCAGGAGCGGTGACCTTGCGGGTCGCCCGGCGACGGGCGCGCGGCGGGGCTGCCGGAGCGGCCTCCTCGTCAGCCGACGGAGCCTCGGGGGCCGCCGCCTTCTCCGAGGGAGCGGGAGCCGGGGCCTCGACGACCGGGTCCTCGACCGCGACGGGCTCCGCCGCGGGCTCGGCCGGCTGCACCGGGGGTGTCACGTCGGCCTGCTTGGGCGAGCCCGCAGGGGCGGTCGCCTTGCGGGTCGCCCTGCGACGCGTACGTGCCGGAGGCGCGGCCTCGACCTCGGGGGCGGCGGGAGCCTCCACCGGGGTCTCGGCGACCGGCTCGGGCTGCGGCTTCTCCTCGGCTGCCGGGGCCGCCGGGGCGGTCTCGGCCACAGGGGCGGGTGCGCCGGCCGGGGCCGTGACCTTGCGGGTCGCGCGCCGGCGGCCACGGCCGCGCGACGCTGCCGCCTCGGCCTCTGCCGGGCTGCTGTACAGCTCCTCGTCGGCGACGAACTCCGGCTCGGGCAGGGCCACCGGGGCGGCGACCTCGGCGGCCACCTCCGCCTCGGTCTCCACCTCGGCGGGCTGCTCGGCGTGCTCGTGCTCCTGGCCGTGCTCGTGCTCGTGTCCGGCACCGCCGCGGCCGCGCTTCTTGGACCGCTTCCCACCGCCGCCGCCGGCGGCCGTGGGCTGCTCCATGTGGACGATCACGCCGCGCCCGTTGCAGTGGACACAGGTCTCGGAGAAGGACTCCAGCAGGCCCTGGCCCACCCGCTTACGGGTCATCTGGACCAGGCCCAGCGACGTGACCTCGGCGACCTGGTGCTTCGTGCGGTCGCGGCCCAGGCACTCCAGCAGTCGCCGCAGCACCAGATCCCGGTTGGACTCCAGCACCATGTCGATGAAGTCGACGACGACGATGCCGCCGAGGTCGCGCAGCCGCAGCTGGCGCACGATCTCCTCGGCCGCCTCCAGGTTGTTCTTGGTGACGGTCTCCTCGAGGTTTCCGCCCTGGCCGGTGAACTTGCCGGTGTTGACGTCGACGACCACCATCGCCTCGGTCTTGTCGATCACCAGCGAGCCGCCGCTCGGCAGATAGACCTTGCGGTCCAGCGCCTTCATCAGCTGCTCGTCGATGCGGTACGTCGCGAAGACGTCGACCTCGGAGGTCCAGCGCGAAAGCCGGTCAGTCAAGTCCGGCGCCACGTGCGAGACATAGCCGTGGATGGTCTCCCAGGCGTCGTCACCGCTGACGATCACCTTCGAGAAGTCCTCGTTGAAGATGTCCCGGACGACCCGGACGGTCATGTCCGGCTCGCCGTAGAGCAGCGTCGGCGCGTTGGAGCTGCTGGTGCTCTTCGACTTCTTCTGGATCTCTTCCCACTGCTGCTGAAGCCGCTCGACGTCACGGCGCAGCTCGTCCTCGCTCGCGCCCTCGGCGGCGGTGCGCACGATGACGCCCGCGTCCTCGGGAACGATCTTCTTGAGGATGGTCTTCAGCCGGGCGCGCTCGGTGTCGGGCAGCTTGCGGCTGATGCCGGTCATCGAGCCCTCGGGCACGTAGACCAGGTAACGGCCGGGCAGCGAGACCTGGCTGGTCAGGCGGGCGCCCTTGTGGCCGATCGGGTCCTTCGTCACCTGGACGAGGACGGACTGGCCGGACTTCAGCGCGGTCTCGATGCGGCGCGGCCCGTGGGCCATGCCGAGCGCCTCGAAGTTGACCTCGCCCGCGTACAGGACGGCGTTGCGGCCCTTGCCGATGTCGACGAACGCGGCCTCCATGGACGGCAGTACGTTCTGCACCTTGCCCAGGTAGACGTTGCCGACGTAGCTGGTGGCCTGCTCCTTGTTGACGTAGTGCTCGACGAGCACGTTGTCCTCGAGGACGCCGATCTGGGTGCGCTCGCCGCTCTGGCGGACGACCATGACGCGCTCGACGGCCTCACGGCGGGCCAGGAACTCGGCCTCGGTGATGATCGGGACGCGACGGCGGCCCTGCTCACGCCCCTCGCGGCGGCGCTGCTTCTTGGCCTCCATACGGGTCGAGCCCTTGATGGACTGGACCTCGTCGAAACCGGTGCCGGGCTCGCGCTCGGCCTCCTTCTTGCGCGGCTCACGGACCTTGACGACCGTACGCTCCGGGTCGTCCGCGCCCGTGCCCGTGCCCGTTTCCTCGCCCGAGGCGTCTCCGCTGCGGCGGCGACGACGGCGACGGCGACGGCTGCTGCTGGACCCGGAGGAGGACTCGTGCTCGTCGTCCTCCTCGTCGTCCTGCGCCTGCTGCTCGTCCTCGGAGTGGTCCGCGGCGGCGTCGTCCTGCTGCTCCGCCTCGTCCGTGTCGTTGGCCTCACCGCGACGGCGGCGGCGGCCACCACGACGGCGACGGCGCGAGGGCCTGTCGCCGTACTCGTCCGTCTCGTCGCCCTCGTGCTCGGCGTCCGTCTCGGCCTCGTGCTCGTGCTCGTCCTCGACGGCGGAGGCGGCGGGGGCGGCATCGGGCTGCTCGGCCGGAAGCGTGACCGGAGTCGCGGCCGGCTCGGTCTCGACGGCTTCGCCACGACGGCGACGGCGACGGCGCGAACCACCCTGGGGGGCGGACTCGGCCTCGGCGGGGGCGGCGGCCTCGGCGGCCTGCCTGCCCTCGGCCTTGCGCGTCGCGCGGTCGTCGCGGTCTGCGGTCTTCTGCTCCTCGACCTCGTCGCTCTCCTCGTACGCCGGGGTGGAACCCGCGGCGGCCGCTGCGGCAGCGGCGGTCTCCGGCGTCTGGAACATCGGCTCGGCGAAAACCGGGGCCTGGAACACGGCCACGGCGGGGCGCGTCGCGCGACGGCCCTTGCGGGCCGGCTCCTCGGTCTTGCCGGTGAACTCGGGACGGCCCGCGGCAGCGGTGGCCCGGCGGCGCTGGCGGCCTCGCGGCGCGGCCTCCTCGACCTGCTCGGTCTCGGTGGCCAGCTCCTCGGCGACAGCGGCGGGGAGGCTCTCGCCCTTCTCGGCGGCCACCTCGGCGACCTCCTCGACGGGCTGCGGGGCGCCGGCCGGGGCGGACGCCTTACGGGACGCGCGGCGGCGAGGGCGCGCCGGGGGCGCGGCCTCGGCGGCGGGTTCCTGGGCGGCCTCTTCGGTCCTGGCGGGCTCGGCTGCGGCCTCGGCCACGATCTCGGCCGGGGCATCGGCGGTCTGTGCGCCCTGCGGCGCACCGGCCGGAGCCGACGCACGGCGGCGGGCACGGCCTCGCGGCGCGGCCGCGGGCTCGGCCGGCTCCGCGACGGCTTCGGTGGCGGGCTCGGAGACCTTCACGGGCTCGGCCACGGCGGTGTCCTGCTCGACGGCCTCGACCGGCTGGGGGGCGCCCGCCGGAGCGGTGGCCTTACGGGTGGCCCGGCGGCGGCCACGGGGGGCCTCCACGACAGGCGCCTCGGCGACAGGGGCCTCGGTGGTCTCTTCCGCCTCTTCCTCGGCCGGGGCGGTCTCCTCGACCGGCTCCACGACCTCGGCGGCCTGCGGCGCACCCGCCGGAGCGGTCGCCTTACGGGTGGCGCGACGACGAGCGCGCACCGGTGGCGCGGGCTCCACCGCCTCGACGGTCTCTTCGCTCTCCTCCTCGGCCGGGGCGGTCTCCTCGACCGGCTCCACGACCTCGGCGGCCTGCGGCGCACCCGCCGGAGCGGTCGCCTTGCGGGTGGCGCGACGACGAGGACGCGCGGTGGGCGCGGCCTCGGCTGCGGGCTCGACCGTTTCGGCGGCAGCGGCCGGTATGGCCGGCGTGACGTCCTCGGCGGCGGCCGCACCCGGCGCGCCCGACGGCGGGCCGGCGGGGCGGGAAGCCGCGCGGCGCCTGCGGCGCGGAGGCAGCTTGTCCCCGGGGGCGTTGTTCTCTTCGGTGTTCCCGGTGGTACCGGGTTCGTTCGGCTCGTGCATGCGGGCGGTTCTCCCGTCGCGCTCCCGGGCGCCACGCCTGATTCCGGTCCGACGCGATTCGCGCGATGTGCGCGATACCGCCGTCCGGGGCGCGGGCGCCGCACGGGAGCTGATGTCTGGCTCGCCGGTTCCGTACGCGCTACGCACGGCCTGGCGAAAGTCTTATGGGGCGGTGCGCTGCCCGACCCAGGTGGCTCCCGAGTCCAAGGGCTGCGCTACAACGACCGCCTTACGCGGAACCTGCACCTTCCGGCGCCGTCGCGGCGGCGGCCGGATCGGCCGTGGAAACGGCCGGGGCTGCCTCGCGGTCGGGCGCGAGCGGGTCGGTCACCGTGCCGGACTCCTCGTCGAAGAGCCCCTGCGCCAGCCTGGTCACCGCAGCGGGGACCGGCGGCGTTAGGTCGGCCACAGCTCGGAGACCGGACAGGACGTCGTCGGGTCGCACGGCAGGTGTCACGTGCCGCACTACCAGCCGCAGTATCGCACAGGGCCTGTCCCCGGACCTATCAGGCTGTGGATCAAGGGCCTGCAGGTCGGCGACGGCCGCGCGGGCGTCGAAGGTCCGCATGCCGTTCTTCGCACGGCGCTGGACCTCGACGGTCTCGGCTCCCAGGAAGGCGACGACGGCCTTTTCCGCGTCCTGAACGGCGACCCCGTCCAGCCGCATCTCCCACACGGAGGCGGTCAGCCGGTCGGCGAGGCCGGAGGTACGGGCCTCCACCGCGTCGATGACGTCGAGGCCATCGGGCATGGACGCGTTGAGCAGTTCGCGGAGGGTGTCCGGATCCCGCGCCTCGGTGAGGGCGATCTCCAGGAACTCGGCCTCGCTGCCCGTACCCGTGGGGGCGGCGTTGGCGTACGACACCTTCGGGTGCGGGGTGAAGCCCGCCGAGTAGGCCATGGGTACCTCGGAGCGGCGCAGCGCCCGCTCGAAGGCACGCTGGAAGTCTCTGTGACTGGTGAACCGGAGGCGGCCCCGCTTGGTGTAGCGCAGTCGGATGCGCTGCACCGCCGGTGCGGGCGGCGGGCCTTCGGGCTGTCGCTTGCCCAGTGGTTCTTCTCCTCGGTGCGGGGCGGCCGCGGTGGCAGCCGCCCACGAAATACGGGGTGCCCCGGGGTGCCGCTCCGGCTCACCCCCGCTCGACGTTTTTGTCGGCAAGCAGGGAGATCTCGGATACGGGCGCCGCGCTGGGGACAGTCGTTGTCCTACCCAGGGTACGCGCCGCGGACCCTTCGAGTTCCCGCGCGTCCGTGACCTGCGGCGCTCCGACCAGCGCGCGCCACGCGTCCCTGCGGGCCGCGCGGAGCGTCTCCCGGGCCGAGGCCATGGCGCCGCGGGCCGCGCGTCCCGCCTCCAGCGCCGCGCGCTTGGCGGGCGCCCAGACCGCGTCGCGCAGGAAGTGCCCCACCGGCCTGCACACGGTGCGGTAGGCCCAGGCGACCGGCGCACCGACCAGGTGCCACGCCAGCCAGGCCAGAGCGCGGCCGACGGCGCGTGAGATGAACCCGGCGATCCGCCAGGCGACTGCGACGGCCGCCACGATCTCCCGGCCCACCGGGGCAAGGACATGCCGGTACACCCAGACGACGGGCAGCACGAGCAGCGTCATGACCAGCCACGCGGCACCGGCCCACAACCCCCGCCCCACAGCCGCGAATCCCCGCCCGAGCATCCCCGAAACCCACCCGACGCCGTGCCCCACCGGCGTCAGCACATACCGGTACACCCACACGACCGGCAGCACGAGGAGGTGAGTGGCGAGCCACTGCGCCGCGATGCCGAGCGGCTTCAGGACGTACCGCCACAGGCCGATGGCGGGCCACACCAGGAGAAGGGTGACGAGCCCGGTCGCCGCCGGGACGAGCAGCCTGTCGTACACCCACCGCAGGCCGTGTCCGGCCGGGGTGAGTACGGCTTCGTAGAGCCACACCAGCGGAATGACGACCCCGTAGCGGGCGACCGGGACGGCCACGTACCGCCACAGGCCCACCCAGGGCCAGACCAGGAGGGCCACGGCCAGCCACACGAGGGCCCGCCCCACCGGGACCAGCACCTGGCCGTACACCCATTCGAGGGCCCTCCCCAGGGGGCGCAGCAGCACCCGCTGCACGACGCGGCCGCCCGCGACGAGGAGGTCCCAGAGCATGCGTACGGGCAGGACCAGGAGCAGCACCACGATCCTCACCGGGATTCTGACGAGGGTCGTCAGACAGCCCTCCCCGCCCTCGTACGGCGCGGGTGTGCGGTGCTGCTTGTCGAGGTCCATGCCGGGAAGGACGCGAACGCCCGGCCCAGGGTTTCCCGGGCCGGGCGTTCGTCACCGGGCTGTCACCCGAAGGGGGCTACTTCACGACCGTCAGCGGCAGGAGCTTCTTGCCGGTGGGGCCGATCTGGATGTCCAGGTCGAGCTGGGGGCACACGCCGCAGTCGAAGCACGGCGTCCAGCGGCAGTCCTCGACCTCGGTCTCGTCGAGCGAGTCCTGCCAGTCCTCCCAGAGCCAGTCCTTGTCGAGGCCGGAGTCCAGGTGGTCCCAGGGCAGGACCTCCTCGTACGTCCGCTCGCGGGTCGTGTACCAGTCGACGTCGACGCCGAACACCGGGAGAGCCTTCTCGGCGCTCTTCATCCAGAGGTCGTAGCTGAAGTGCTCGCGCCAGCCGTCGAAGCGGCCGCCGGACTCGTAGACCTCGCGGATGACGGAGCCGACGCGGCGGTCACCCCGGGAGAGCAGGCCCTCGACGATGCCGGGCTTGCCGTCGTGGTAGCGGAAGCCGATGGAGCGGCCGTACTTCTTGTCGTCGCGGATCTTGTCGCGGAGCTTCTTCAGCCGGGCGTCGGTGTCCTCGGCGCTGAGCTGCGGGGCCCACTGGAAGGGGGTGTGCGGCTTGGGCACGAAGCCGCCGATGGAGACGGTGCAGCGGATGTCGTTCTGCCCGGAGACCTCACGGCCCTTGGCGATCACGTTGACCGCCATGTCACCGATCTGGAGGACGTCCTCGTCGGTCTCGGTGGGCAGGCCGCACATGAAGTACAGCTTCACCTGGCGCCAGCCGTTGCCGTAGGCGGTGGAGACCGTGCGGATCAGGTCCTCCTCCGAGACCATCTTGTTGATGACCTTGCGCATGCGCTCGGAGCCGCCCTCGGGGGCGAAGGTGAGGCCCGACCTGCGGCCGTTGCGGGTCAGCTCGTTGGCCAGGTCCACGTTGAACGCGTCGACGCGGGTGGAAGGCAGCGAGAGGCCGATCTTGTCGTCCGTGTACCGGTCGGCGAGGCCCTTGGCGATGTCACCGATCTCGCTGTGGTCCGCGGAGGAGAGCGAAAGGAGGCCGACCTCCTCGAAGCCCGTGGCCTTGAGCCCCTTCTCCACCATCTCGCCGATACCGGTGATGCTTCGCTCCCGCACGGGGCGCGTGATCATGCCGGCCTGGCAGAAACGGCAGCCGCGGGTGCAGCCGCGGAAGATCTCCACGGACATCCGCTCGTGGACGGTCTCGGCGAGAGGGACGAGCGGCTGCTTGGGGTAAGGCCATTCGTCGAGGTCCATGACGGTGTGCTTGGACACGCGCCACGGCACACCGGACTTGTTCGGCACGACGCGGCCGATGCGGCCGTCGGGAAGGTATTCGACGTCGTAGAAGCCGGGGACGTAGACGCCGCCCGTCCTCGCGAGGCGGAACAGCACCTCTTCCCGCCCGCCGGGCCGGCCCTCGGCCTTCCAGGCGCGGATGATCTCGGTGATCTCCAGGACGGCCTGCTCGCCGTCGCCGATGACCGCGCAGTCGATGAAGTCCGCGATCGGCTCGGGGTTGAAAGCGGCGTGGCCGCCCGCGAGCACGATCGGGTGATCGACCGTGCGGTCCTTGGACTCCAGCGGGATGCCCGCCAGGTCCAGGGCGGTGAGCATGTTGGTGTAGCCCAGCTCGGTGGAGAAGCTCAGGCCGAACACGTCGAAGGCGCCGACGGGGCGGTGGCTGTCCACGGTGAACTGCGGCACCTTGTGCTCGCGCATCAGCTCCTCGAGGTCCGGCCACACGCTGTACGTGCGCTCGGCGAGGACGCCCTCGCGCTCGTTGAGCACCTCGTAGAGGATCATGACGCCCTGGTTGGGGAGCCCGACCTCGTAGGCGTCCGGGTACATGAGTGCCCAGCGGACGTCGCATTCGTCCCACGGTTTGACGGTGGAGTTCAGCTCACCGCCGACGTACTGAATGGGCTTCTGCACATGCGGGAGCAGAGCTTCGAGCTGCGGGAAGACCGACTCGGCAGACATCTGAGGACCTTCGTAGCTGGCAGGGGTGACCATCAAGCGTAACCCGGTGCTCAGCCTTCCAGCGCCGCGCGCGGTCCTGGGTGCGACGCCCGTGCCCAGACCTCGGGCAGCTCGCGTTCCCGTGCTGCCGCCGCCGCCTCCTCCCGCGCGTAGAGCAGGCCCCAGGTGAACGCCGACTCCCCGGCGCCGTGAGCCTGGACCGCGAGGGTGCGCAGGGCGTCCCGCGCCACGACGCTGTCCTGGTGGTCGCCCAGGACCGACTGCACGGACTTCATCCGCTTGGCGAACTTCTTGGCCGGCTTCCCCAGGGCCGGCCTGGCGGCCTCGGCGGCGTAGCGGACGCGTTTGGCGGCCTTGCGTGCCTCGTGCATGGCCACGTCGCGCTCCGCGCCCGCGGGCTGTTCCAGGGCGTGCCCGACGCGCGTGGCGAGGCGTTCGTAGTCCTTGAGCACGGCGCGGGGCAGGGCGCCCCGGGGTGCCCGCGCGGCGGCGGGGCGCAGGGGCGGGTCGGCGAGGAGGGCGTCCAGCGCGTCCAGCAGGGCCAGGTAGCGCTCCGCGTCGAGCACGGAGGCGACCCGTCGCCGCGAACCGGTACGCCTTGCTACGGAGGTGAGCTTCAGCCGGGCGCTCACGGGGCCCAGGAGCAGGGTGGCGGGCAGCCCGGCGACGTGGGAGCGGAGCCGCGCGTCGAGGACCTCCTGGTCCCGGTCGACCCCGAGCTCGGCGGCGAGCCACTTCAGCTCGTCGCGGAGCGGGTCGGTGACGGTCCGGTCGAGTATTTTGCGGTACGTCCTGAAGGCACTGCGCAGCCGGCGGGTGGCGACCCGCATGCGGTGCACGCTGTCGGGCAGGTCGCGGCGTACGGCGGGGTCCAGCTCGACGAGGGCCGCGACCTGGCGGCGTACGTAGGCGAGTACGTGGTCCCCCGCGGTGCGTGGGGCAGGCGCCTTCTTCGTCCGCCGCCGCTTGCCCGGGGCGGTCTCGGCCAGGGCCCTGGACAGCTTGGACGGTGCGGCCGAGGGCCTGACTCCGGCCTTGCGCAGCCGCCGCTCGACGGCGTCGAGGAGGGCGGGGTCGCCGTCGTCGGCCAGCTCGACCTCCATCTCGGTCCACGCCGAGGTGGTGCCGTGCCCTTCTTCGGTGAGCCGCTCCGCGAGGACCTCGTCGATGCTCAGCTCGGCGAGCAGGGTGCCGTCCTCGTCGAGGAGGTGGTGGACGTCCCGGGCGGAGAGGATCCGTACGACGGGGGTCACCGGGGCCTTCCGGACGCGGGAGCGGAGCAGCTCGCCGAGGGCGGGTGGCAGGGCGTCGGTGAGCGGGGCCTGGATCTCGTCGCGGACGCCGGCGGAGACGGGGATCTTGAGGTGCCAGCCGGCGTCGTCCCCGCCCGTTCTGCGACGGAGCGTGAGGGAGTCCGCGGCGAGCCGGAAGTCCTCGGTGTCGTAGTAGACGGCGTCGAGTTCGCTGAGGCCGCGGTGGACGACGGCCGAGACCCCGGCCGCACGGGTCAGATCGGGCAGCCGGGTTTCGGGAGTCGCTTCGTACTTTCGCTCGACCTCACGCTTCGAGTCCGCCATATGACGAATCTATCCGCGATGCCCGGGGATATGCAGGGCGGAGCGAACTGTTCAGGCCGACATCGGCCGTTGCACCTTGATCGACTGGAGCAGTCCGATCGCCACCCAGACGGCGAACATCGACGAGCCTCCGTACGACACGAACGGCAGTGGAAGTCCGGCCACCGGCATGATCCCGAGCGTCATTCCGATGTTCTCGAAGGACTGGAAGGCGAACCAGGCGATGATGCCGGCGGCCACGATCGTCCCGTAGAGCTCGGTGGTCCCCCGGGCGATACGGCAGGCGCGCCACAGGACGACGCCGAGCAGGACGATGATCAGTCCTGCTCCGAGGAAGCCGAGTTCCTCCCCCGCGACGGTGAAGACGAAGTCGGTCTGCTGTTCGGGGACGAACTGGCCCGTCGTCTGGGACCCGTTGAAGAGCCCGGTGCCCGTGAGTCCGCCGGAACCGATGGCGATGCGGGCCTGGTTGGTGTTGTAGCCGACGCCGGCCGGGTCGAGCGCCGGGTTGGCGAAGGCCGCGAAGCGGGCGATCTGGTAGTCGTCGAGGACGCCGAGCTGCCAGACGGCCACCGCGCCCGCCGTGCCGGCGCCGAGGAGCCCGAAGACCCAGCGGTTGGACGCGCCGGAGGCGAGGAGCACGCCGAGCACGATGACGGCCATGACCATGACGGAACCGAGGTCGGGCATCAGCATGACGACGGCCATCGGGACGAGCGCCAGGCCGAGCGACTTGGCGACGGTCCGGTGGTCGGGGTGCAGCTGGTCGCCCGCGTCGACCCTCGCGGCGAGCAGCATCGCCATGCCGAGGATGATCGTGATCTTGGTGAATTCGGAGGGCTGGAGGGAGAAGCCGCCGGGAAGGAGGATCCAGGCGTGCGCGCCGTTGACGGTGGCGCCCAGCGGGGTGAGGACCGCGAGGACGAGCAGGACCGACAGCCCGTAGAGAACCGGCACCGCTCCCCGCAGGGTGCGGTGCCCGAGCCAGATGGTGCCGATCATCAGCGCGAGGCCGATGCCGGTGTTGAGCGCGTGCCGGAAGAGGAAGAAGTACGGATCGCCGTGGGTGAGGGAATCCCGGCCGCGGGTCGCCGACCAGACCAGCAGCGAGCCGACGAAGGACAGCGCGACGGCCGATCCGAGCAGGGGCCAGTCCAGCCGCCGCACGACGGAGTCGCGGGCGGTGAGCTTGGCCCAGGCGGAGCGTTCCTCGGGGGCGTAGCGCGAAACGGAGAAGCCGGCCATCAGTCACGCCTCCCCACGGTCGCGGGCAGGGCGCCCGCGAGCGCCTGCGTTCCGTCGGCGGGCGGCAGGGGGGTGTACGGCTTGATCTTCGGGGACTCGATCTGGCCGTCCGGCTTGATCTTGGGCAGGGTCTTCTGGGGTGCGGGGAGCAGCGCCTTCTTGAGGTCCTGCTTGCCGCTCGCGTCGAGCCCGTAGAGCGCGTTGTAGATGTTGCGCACGGCGGGGCCGGAGGCGCCGGAGCCCGTACCACCCTGGGAGATCGTCATGACGATCGAGTAGTCCTTGGTGTACGTGGCGAACCACGAGGTCGTCTGCTTGCCGTAGACCTCGGCCGTGCCCGTCTTGGCGTGCATCGGGATCTTGTCCTGGGGCCATCCGCCGAATCGCCAGGCGGCGCTTCCCCGGGTCGCGACACCCGCGAGGGCTTCGTCTATTTTGTCGCGGGTGTCCGCCTTGAAGGGCAGCTTGCCGTGGGCCTCGGGTGCGATCTCCTGGACGGTCCTGCCGTCGCCGCTGACGATCGCCTTGCCGACGGTCGGGTCGTACAGGGTGCCGCCGTTGGAGATCGCGGCGTAGATCGTCGCCATCTGTATCGGGGTGACGAGAGTGTCACCCTGGCCGATCGAGTAGTTGACGGAGTCACCGGCGCGCATCTTGTTGCCCTCGATGCAGCCTTCGTACGCGATCTTCTCGACGTACGTGCCGTTCTTCTTGCCCTGCTTGCACCAGGACGCCTTGTTGGCGTCGTAGAAGTCCTGCTTCCACTGGCGGTCGGGAACGCGGCCGGCGACCTCGTTGGGGAGGTCGATGCCGGTCTCCTTGCCGAGCCCGAACTGGTGGGCCGTCTTGTAGAACCAGTCGGCGGGGTTCTTCTTCGGCTTGTTGCCGCCGTCCTTCGCCCATTCCTTGTGCGCCAGCCCGTAGTAGACGGTGTCGCAGGAGACCTCCAGGGCGCGCCCGAGGCTGATGCTGCCGTAGCCCTGGGACTCGAAGTTCTTGAAGACCTGGCCGCCGACGGAGTACGAGCTCGGGCACGGGTAGTTGCCGTCGAAGTCGTATCCGGCGTTGACCGCGGCGGTCGAGGAGATGACTTTGAAGATCGACCCGGGTGCGGCGGTGCCCTGGATGGCCCGGTTCAGCAGCGGGAAGTTGGACTTCTTGCCTGTGAGCTTGGCGTAGTCCTTGGCGGAGATGCCGCCGATCCAGGCGTTGGGGTCGTACGTCGGCAGGGACGCCATGGACACGATGCGGCCGGTCTTGGCCTCCATGACGACGACGGCGCCGGAGTCGGCCTTGTACAGCTCGTTGGTGTTGCGGTCCATCTCCTTGCGGGCCGTCTCCATGGCCTTGTTCAGCTCGTACTCGGCGACCGCCTGGACCCGTGCGTCGATGGAGGTGACGACGCTGGCGCCGGGCTCGGCCTCGTCGTTCTGGGCCTGACCGATGACGCGCCCGAGGTTGTCGACCTCGTACCGGGTGACGCCGGCCTTGCCGCGCAGCTCCTTGTCGTACGTGCGCTCCAGGCCGGAACGGCCGACCTGGTCGGAGCGGAGGTAGGGCGAGTCGGTGTCCTGGGCCTTGGTGACCTCTTCGTCGGTGACGGGCGAGAGGTATCCGAGGACCTGGGCGGTGTTGGCCTTGCCGGGCGCGGCGTAGCGGCGTACGGCGGTGGGTTCGGCGGTGATGCCGGGGAAGTCCTCGGCACGCTCACGGATCGTGAGGGCCTGCTGGGTGGTCGCCTCGTCGGTGACCGGGATCGGCTGGTACGGCGAGCCGTTCCAGCAGGGCTGGGGGGTCTTGGCGTCGCAGAGCCGGACCTTGTCCTGGACGTCCTTGGGCTTCATGTCCAAGACATCGGCCAGACGGGTGAGGACACCGACGCCGTCGTCCTTCATCTTCATCAGCTCGGTGCGGCTCGCGGAGACGACGAGGCGGGTCTCGTTGTCGGCGAGGGGCACGCCGCGCGCGTCGAGGATGGAACCGCGGACGGCGGGCTGCACGACCTGCTGGACGTGGTTGTTCTTGGCCTCGTCCGTGTACTCCTGCCCGTTGCGGATCTGGAGGTACCAGAGCCGGCCGCCGAGCGTCAGGAGCAGGGAGAAGACGAGGACCTGGATGACGACGAGACGGATCTGGACCCGCGGGGTCCGGCCCGTCTCCGGGATGTTGCTCACAGGGCGCCCCCGGTCGTGGTGGGTCGGCCGGGGGTACGGGGGCGGCCGCCCCCGGTGCTCGTCCGGTGCCGGTACAGCCTCACAGTCGCTTGACCCCCTTGATCCTTCCTGCGCGTGCGGCGCGGCTGCGGGCTGCCCTCAGGCGCATCCCGCCACGCTGGCTGCCGATCCGCAGCCCGGTGCCCGAGGCCAGCCAGCCGGCGGCGACGTCCCCGCTGCCGGAACTGTCGGCGACCGGGTCGTTCTCGGTGCGTCTGGCGAGCGCCATGATCAGCGGAACGGTGAACGGCGCGAGGAGCAGGTCGTACACCGCGGCGGTGAACAGCAGGCTGCCGAGGCCCACATGGCGGGCGGCCGTGTCGCCGACGAGGGAGCCGACACCGGCGTACAGCAGGGTCGATCCGAGCGCCGCGGCCACGACGAAGGCCATCGGGGTGAAGGCCGACTTGAGCTGGCCGGTCTCCGGCCGCGCCAGTCCGGCGAGGTAGCCGATGATGCAGAGCACCAGGGCGTAGCGCCCGGCGGCGTGGTCGGCGGGCGGGGCCAGATCGGCGAGGAGTCCCGCGCCGAAGCCGACGAGGGCGCCGCTGACGGGCCCGTACACGAAGGCGAGCCCGAGGACGACGAGGAGCAACAGGTCGGGGGTGGCGCCGGGGAGTTGGAGGCGGGCGAGGACGGACACCTGGATGACGAGGGCGACCACGACCAGGGTGACGGAGAGCAGCGTCCGGTTGAAGCGCATGGGGATCAGCTCTATTCCTGCTCGTTCGCCGCGTCACCGGCGGCCGGGTCGGCGTTGCCGGAGGCGTTCGGTGAGGCGCCCGGGGAGGCGCCGGGGGAGGCGGATGAGCCGGGCTTCTCGTTGATGTTCCCGACCACCTTCCCGCTGCCGTCGACGAGGTCGCCGTTCGGCTGCACGGTGACGGTGACGGTCGGGGTGGGCTTGGGCTTCTCCGGCTTCTTGGGCTGCTTCGGCAGGACCATGTCGCGGGGGTCGTCGCGGGGCGCCTGGACGACGATGCCCACGATGTCGAGCTTGGTGAAGCCGACGTACGGGCGGACGTAGACGGTCCGGGTCAGGTCGCCGCCGGACGGGTCGACGCGGACGACCTCGCCGACCGGCACGCCGGGGACGAAGGGCTTGTCCTTGCTGGAGCCGAAGGTGACCAGCCGGTCGCCCTTCTTCACGTCGGCCTTGCCGTTGAGGAACTGGACCGAGAGCGGCCGGGACCCCTGTCCGGTGGCGAAGCCGAGCTCGTCGGTCTTCTCCATCCGGGTGCCGACGGTGAAGTCGGGGTCGTTGGCCAGCAGGACGGTCGCGGTGTTCGGGCCGACGGTGGTGACCCGGCCGACGAGCCCTTCGCCGTTCAGTACTGTCATGTCGCGCTGGAGGCCGTCGTTGGCCCCGGCGTCGATGGTGATCGTCCAGGAGAAGCCCTGGGCCGCTCCTATGGCGATGACTTCGGCGGCCTTGATGCCGTACTGGCCGGCCCCGGCGCTCTTCAGCATGGTGTCGAGCTGACGGACCTTGCTGGTGTTGCGGTCGTCGCTGCCGAGCTTCGTCTTCAGCGCGGCGTTCTCGTGCTCCAGGGCCGCGATCCGGTCGTGCCGGTCACCGGAGTCCCGTACGGCGCCGATGGCGTTGCCCACCGGGTCCACCGCCGCCGCGACGCCGTTCTCGACCGGTCCGAAAACCGTGGCGGCGGCCTGCCGGGCTCCGTCCACCGGCGACTCCTCGCCACCGCGGATATCCACCGTGATCAGGGCGAATGCGATGGCGATCAGCAGCACCAGGAGCAGCCGGCTCTCTCGTGTGTCCCTCACGTGCGGCGGCCGTGCCTTCCTCGTCGGAATGTTCGTGCCTGTATACCAACGTTCCGCCGCACGGGACGGCAGTGCCCGTACGGCGGAACATCGTGTTCTACCGTCGGGGCTGGGCGTCCAGCACCTGCTGGAGTGCCTCGAACTCCTCGACGCACTTACCGGATCCGAGCGCCACGGAGTCCAGCGGGTCCTCGGCGATGTGGATCGGCATGCCCGTCTCGTGGCGCAGCCGCTCGTCGAGTCCGCGCAGGAGCGCGCCGCCGCCGGTGAGGACGATGCCGCGGTCCATGACGTCACCCGAGAGCTCGGGCGGGCACTTGTCGAGCGTCGTCTTCACGGCGTCGACGATCGCGTTGACCGGCTCCTCGATGGCCTTGCGGACCTCGGTCGCGGAGATGACGACGGTCTTGGGCAGACCCGAGACCAGGTCGCGTCCGCGGATCTCGGTGTGCTCGTCCTTTTCCATCTCGAACGCCGAGCCGATCGTGATCTTGATCTGCTCGGCGGTGCGCTCGCCCAGGAGGAGGGAGTACTCCTTCTTGATGTGCTGGATGATCGCGTTGTCCAGCTCGTCACCGGCGACCCGGATCGACTGGGCAGTGACGATTCCGCCGAGTGAGATCACCGCGACCTCGGTGGTGCCGCCACCGATGTCGACGACCATGTTGCCGGTGGCCTCGTGGACGGGCAGGCCGGAACCGATGGCCGCGGCCATGGGCTCTTCGATGATGTGCACCTGGCGCGCGCCTGCCTGCGTCGACGCCTCGATGACGGCGCGTCGCTCGACCCCTGTGATGCCGGAGGGCACACAGACGACGACCCGCGGGCGGGCCAGGTAGCGGCGCTTGTGGATCTTGAGGATGAAGTAGCGGAGCATGCGCTCCGTGATCTCGAAGTCGGCGATCACGCCGTCCTTCAGGGGCCGCACGGCCACGATGTTGCCGGGCGTGCGGCCGATCATCTTCTTTGCCTCGGAGCCGACCGCCAGGATTCCGCCGGTGTTGGTGTTGATGGCCACGACGGACGGCTCGTTCAGAACGATGCCGCGCCCCCTGACGTACACCAGCGTGTTGGCAGTCCCGAGGTCGATAGCCATGTCACGGCCGATGAACGACATTGAGTTCCCCTTGTTCCCCATGAGGATGCGTCGGGCCTTCCTAAGAAGCGAAGAATGGCTTGTTTTAGGTAGGCGAGGTTGGCGCTGCGGGCGTGGAAGCTTCCATCGTAGTGCCGTATGCACGGACACAGCGCGAGGGTCCTTCGCCGTGGCGAGCAGAACGGCTGCCCGTTCCACCCATGGTGACGTTACGTCGGAGGGATGCGTTCCCGCGATACGTGACCCTATGCCGAAGGGCGACCGAATTACTTCGGTCGCCCCAGGTCATGAGCGCTGATTGGCGGAGCCGAAGTCAGGAATGTCCGGGAAAGAAAAGCTTGAGTTCTCGCTCTGCGGACTCCTCGGAGTCCGAGGCGTGGATGAGGTTCTCCCGGGTGATCGAGCCGAAATCGCCACGGATCGAGCCGGGCGCGGCGGCGATCGGGTCGGTCGGGCCGGCCAGTGCCCGGACGCCCTCGATGACCCGCTCGCCTTCGGCCACCAGAGCGACGACGGGGCCGGAGGCCATGAACTCGACGAGCGGCTCGTAGAACGGACGGCCCTTGTGCTCGCCGTAGTGCTGCTCCAGGGTCTCCTGGTCGAGCGTGCGCAGCTCCAGCGCGGTGATCGTCCAGCCGGCCTTGCGTTCGATGCGGCCGACGATCTCGCCGATCAGCCCACGCCTGACGGCGTCGGGCTTGAGAAGGACGAGGGTGCGCTGGGTCATGTGCGGCTCCTTGCAGACTTTCGGTTCGGGTGAGTGAGGGCGAGATTACAGGGGCACGCCGATGGGCCTACGGCCGGGCTTACGCTGCGTCATCCTTGGGCCGGAGCCTGTGCGCTCTCCTGCGCCTCGGCCTGGGCCGCCCACCGCGCCTTGGCCTCGTCGATCCTGCGTCCGTAGTGCACCGAGGCCCACCACAGGGCGCCGAAGATCACTCCGAGGATGAACATCATCGGGACGAAGAAGCCGCTCAGCACCAGCAGGACCTGGAGCGCCCAGCCGAGCTGGATGCCGCCGGGCCGGGTGATCACTCCGCAGAGCAGGACGGACAGCAGCATGCCGACGCCACAGACCGTCCAGACCGTGGCCATGGACATGTCGTCGGACTTCATTGCCACGAGCCCCGCGAAGCCGATGACGAAGAATTCGCCGATCAGTGTCGATGCACAGAGCGTACGCACAGGTCAGCGCCTTCCCAGAAGCAGCCGGGCCTCGCCGACCGTGATCACGGATCCGGTCACCAGGACTCCGGCGCCCGCGTATTCGGCCTCTTCCTCGGCGAGGGTGATCGCCGCCTCCAGCGCGTCGTCCAGGCGCGGCTCGACCTGGACGCGGTCGTTGCCGAAGACCTCGACGGCGACCGCGGCGAGCGCGTCCGCGTCCATGGCGCGCGGGCTGGAGTTCTGCGTGACGACGATCTCGGCGAAGATCGGCTCGAAGGCTTCGAGGAGCCCCCGGACGTCCTTGCCCTCGCTCGCGCCGACGACCCCGATCAGCCGGGAGAAGCTGAACGCCTCGGAGATCCCCTCGGAGGCGGCGAGGGCGCCGGCCGGGTTGTGCGCCGCGTCCAGGACGACGGTCGGGCTGGACCGGACGACCTCCAGGCGGCCCGGCGAGAGCACCGAGAGGAAGGCCTTGCGGACCGATTCGATGTCGAGGCTGCGCGCCTGCTCCGCGCCGATGCCGAAGAACGCCTCGACGGCGGCGAGCGCGACCACCGCGTTGTGCGCCTGGTGCGCCCCGTAGAGCGGAAGGAAGATGTTGTCGTACTCGCCGCCCAGGCCCCGCAGGGTCAGCAGCTGGCCGCCCACCGCGATCTCACGGGAGACGATGCCGAACTCCATGCCCTCGCGGGCGACCGTGGCGTCCACCTCGACGGCCTTCTTGAGCATGACCTGCGCGGCGTCGACGGGCTGCTGGGCGAGGACCACCGTCGCGTCCTGCTTGATGATGCCGGACTTCTCACCGGCGATCTCGGCGGCGGTGGAGCCGAGGCGGTCGGTGTGGTCCAGCGAGATCGGGGTGACGACGGCTACCGAGGCGTCGATGACGTTCGTCGCGTCCCAGGTGCCGCCCATGCCGACCTCGACGACCGCGACATCGACCGGCGCGTCGGCGAAGGCCGCGTACGCCATGCCGGTCAGCACCTCGAAGAACGAGAGCCGGTAGGGCTGCTGGGCGTCGACCATCTCGATGTACGGCTTGATGTCGTTGTACGTCTCGATGAAGCGCTCGGCGTCGATCGGGGCGCCGTTCAGGCTGATCCGCTCGGTGATCGACTGGACGTGCGGGGAGGTGTAGCGGCCCGTGCGGAGCTCGAGGGCGTTCAGCAGGGCCTCGATCATGCGGGCCGTGCTGGTCTTGCCGTTCGTCCCCGTGATGTGGATCGAGGGGTAGGCGCGCTGAGGCTCGCCCAGCACGTCCATCAGGGCCGCGATACGGGTCACCGACGGCTCGAGCTTGGTCTCGCCCCAGCGGCCGGCGAGCTCCTGCTCCACCTCGCGCAGCGCCCGGTCGGTCTCGGGGTCGGCGGGGCGGTCGGGAACCGCCTCGCCCTGGGGCGGACCCGACTGGGTGCGCAGCGTGCGGCTCCCTGCCTCGATCACCGCCAGGTCGGGATCGCGCTGGGTCTCTTCGTCGACGATCTCCGCGAAGGTGTCGTCGGGATCTGACGCGTCGTGCCGGTCTGAAGGGCGGGGCTCACTCACAGGGCCAGTCTACGGATGGCCACGGACATCGCGCGCAGCGCCCGGTGCCGCGCTTCCCCGGGTACGGCGAAGCCCCCGCACTCCCGGTCGGTCGGGGGCGCGGGGGCTTCGGCCTGAGGCCATCAGCCCTTCGGCAGGTTGGCCAGCTGTGCGGTGATCCGCTCGATGTCGGCCTCCGCCTTGCCGAGCCGTCCACGGATCTTGTCGACCACGTTGTCCGGGGCCTTCGCCAGGAAGGCCTCGTTGCCGAGCTTGCCGTTTGCCTGCGCCTTCTCCTTCTCGGCGGCGCCCAGGTCCTTCGTGAGGCGCTTGCGCTCGGCCTCGACGTCGATGGTGCCGGACAGGTCGAGGGCGACCGTGGCTCCGGCGACCGGCAGCGTGGCCGTGGCGTGGAAGGCGTCGCCGGCGGGCTGGAGCCTCGTGAGCTGACGCATGGCCGCCTCGTGCGGGGCCAGCGCGGTGCCCGTCAGGGTGAGCTGGGCAGGGACCTTCTGGCCGGGCTGGAGGCCCTGGTCGTTGCGGAAGCGGCGGACCTCGGTGACGACCTGCTGGACAAGTTCGATCTCCTTCTCGGCCGCCTCGTCGCGGAAGCCGGAATCCCCCGGCCAGTCGGCGATGACGATCGACTCGCGCCCGGTGAGCGCGGTCCACAGCGACTCGGTGACGAAGGGGACGATCGGGTGCAGCAGTCGCAGCATCACGTCGAGGACCTCGCCGAGGACCCTGCCCGAGACCTCGGCCGGACGGCCGCCCGCGAAGAAGGTGGTCTTGGACAGCTCGACGTACCAGTCGAAGACCTCATCCCAGGCGAAATGCCGCAGCGCCTCGCTGATCTTGGCGAACTGGAAGTCCTCGTAGTACGCGTCGACGTCCGCGACCGTCTTGTTCAGCCGCGACAGGATCCAGCGGTCGGTCACCGACATCTCGTCGGCGGACGGCAGTTCGCCCTCGATGGTCGCACCGTTCATCAGCGCGAAGCGGGTGGCGTTCCAGATCTTGTTGGCGAACTTCGCCGAACCCTGGACCCAGTCCTCGCCGATCGGGACGTCGGTGCCCGGGTTGGCTCCGCGCGCAAGGGTGAAGCGCAGTGCGTCCGAGCCGTACTTGTCCATCCAGTCCAGCGGGTTGACCACGTTGCCGAAGGACTTCGACATCTTCTTGCCGTGCTCGTCGCGGACCATGCCGTGCAGGACGATCGTGCCGAACGGCGGGACACCGTCGTTGACGTACAAGCCGAACATCATCATCCGGGCGACCCAGAAGAACAGGATGTCGTAGCCGGTGACCAGGACCGAGTTCGGGTAGAACTTCGCGAGGCTGTCGGTCTGTTCGGGCCAGCCGAGCGTCGAGAACGGCCACAGGCCGGAGGAGAACCAGGTGTCGAGGACATCGCTGTCCTGCGTCCAGCCCTCGCCGGTGGGCGCCTCGTCGTCCGGTCCGACGCAGACGACCTCGCCGTTCGGCCCGTACCAGACCGGGATGCGGTGACCCCACCAGAGCTGGCGCGAGATCGTCCAGTCGTGGAGGTTGTCCACCCAGTCGAAGTACCGCTTCTCCATCTCCTGAGGGTGGATCTTGACGCTGCCGTCGCGGACGGCGTCACCGGCCGCCTTGGCGAGCGGGGCGACCTTGACCCACCACTGGAGGGAGAGCCGCGGCTCGATGGTCGTCTTGCAGCGGGAGCAATGGCCCACGGAGTGGACGTAGGGGCGCTTCTCGGCAACGATCCGTCCCTCGGCCCGCAGGGCGGCGACGATGGCGGAGCGCGCCTCCAGGCGGTCCAGGCCCTCGAAGGGACCGGGGACGGTGATGACGGCCCGCTCGTCCATGACCGTGAGGAACGGCAGGTCGTGGCGCCTGCCGATCTCGAAGTCGTTCGGGTCGTGGGCGGGCGTCACCTTGACGGCACCGGTACCGAACTCCGGGTCGACGTGGTGGTCGGCGACGACCGGGATCGTGCGGTCGGTGAGCGGCAGTTTGATCTGCTTGCCGACCAGGTGCTTGTAGCGCTCGTCGTCGGGGTGGACGGCGACCGCCGTGTCACCGAGCATCGTCTCGGCGCGGGTGGTGGCGACGACGATCGTCTCGTCGCCCTCCCCGTACGTCATGGAGACGAGCTCGCCGTCGTCCTCCTGGTACTCGACCTCGATGTCGGAGATCGCGGTGAGACAGCGGGGGCACCAGTTGATGATGCGCTCGGCGCGGTAGATCAGGCCGTCGTCGTACATCTGCTTGAAGACGGTCTGGACGGCCTTGGACAGGCCCTCGTCCATGGTGAAGCGCTCACGGGACCAGGCGACGCCCTCGCCCAGACGGCGCATCTGCCCGGAGATCTGGCCGCCGGACTCGTTCTTCCACTGCCAGACACGCTCGACGAAGGCCTCGCGGCCCAGGTCGTGGCGGGACTTGCCCTCCTTGCCGAGCTCACGCTCGACGACGTTCTGGGTGGCGATGCCGGCGTGGTCCATGCCCGGCTGGTAGAGCGCCTCGAAGCCCTGCATCCGCTTACGGCGGACCAGGGCGTCGATCAGGGTGTGCTCGAAGGCATGGCCCAGGTGGAGGGATCCGGTGACGTTCGGCGGCGGGATGACGATGCTGTAGGGCGGTTTGTCGCTGTGCTCGTCGACTTCGAAATACCCGCGCTCCACCCAGCGCTCGTACAGCTTCCCCTCTACCTCGGCCGGCGCGTACTGGGTCGGCAGTTCGGGGATGCTGGCTGGCTGCTGCGCTGCGTTCTCGGTCACGGCACACAGTTTAGGGGCGTCACAGTCGTGCACTGAAACCGGTTTGTTGAGTAACGGTGTACGTCCGGATGCCCTAAGTGAGCGCCGCTTCCGTCAGGATGTTCGGAACGCATAAGCATTCTGGAGGGGACAGCGCCATGAGCTACAACCAGCCGGGTCCGTACGGCGGGCAGCCGCCGCAGGGCCAGCCCGGACCGTACGGCCAGCAGCCGGGTCCGTACGGCCAGCAGCCGGGCCCGTACGGCGGTCCTCCGCCGCAGGGTCCGCCGCAGGGACAGCCCGGCTACGGCTACCCGCAGCAGGCCCCCCAGGGCGTCCCGCCGCAGCAGCAGCCCCCGCAGGGCTACGGCTACCCCCAGGGCCAGCAGCCCGGCCCCTACGGCCAGCAGCCGCCCACTCCGCCGTACGGCGGCCCGCAGGCCTACGGCCAGGTCCCGCCGCCCCCCGGTGCCCCGAAGAAGAAGACGGGCCTGATCATCGGCGCGGCCGTGGTGGCGCTGGCGGTCGTCGCGGGTGGGGTGTACTTCCTCACGTCGGGCGGGGGCAACGGTGACGTGGCCGACTCCACCAAGGGCTACAAGATCACGCCGGCCGCCTCGGTGGACGACTACAAGAAGGACGACAAAGACACGTCCTCGGATGCGTTGACGAGCAAGGAGAAGGCCGAGGTCGAAGCCCTGGGCATCAAGGACGCCCACAAGGCCGAGGCACAGTACGCGAGCGGCGACCTCGAAACGAACCCTCTCACGACCAAGATGCTCATGCTTTACGGCAATTGGGGCGACGTCACCGACCCCGCGAAGGCCCTCGACGGCATGTTCGCACAGGCCAAGGTCGGGATGGCCGATAGCGAGGATGACTCGAAGACCTCGCTGGTCGGCAGCCCCAAGAGCGTCACGCCCGCCGGCTTCGAGGGCGCGCTCATGAAGTGCCAAGACATGAAGGTGATCAACGACAAGGCCGACGGCACTGCGGCAGGGGGCCCCAAGGAAATGGTGATGCCTGTCTGCATCTGGGCCGACTACAGCACCGTCGCCGCGGTCATCGGCGTCGACATCGGCGCGGCCATGACCAACAAGTCCATGACGCAGGACGAGACGGCCGCCCTCGCGGCCAAGCTGTACAACACCTCGCGCACCAAGGTGTGACCCTCGACGCCGAAGGGGCGCCCGGCCGGTGGC
>NZ_JBHWZS010000124.1:0-23165 GCF_042728155.1 Streptomyces sp. NPDC060209 | reverse complement strand
GCGTCACGGGAGCGTCAGGAGCCCACGCTCACCGTGAAGCGGCGGGGGTTGCCGTCGTGCGCCGCCCCCGACACGTCCGGCTCGCCGTCCGGGCGTACGTCGTCGTAGGGGAACGCGTAGCCGATCGGAGAGTTCGCGTGGACGACACGCGACCAGTGGTTGGTCACCCCGCCCTTGTAGTAGTCCGCCACCGTGGTGCCGTTGGGCTGCTGCGGGTGGCTGAGCATGATCGAGCGGTTGAAGCCCGCAGCTATCCGGGCCAGCAGCGCCTTCTTGTCGTCGGAGTCGCCGGGGTTGTTCGTGAAGGGCCCGTGGTTGCAGGTGAAGATGTCCTTCGACGTCGGCTTGAC
The DNA here is from genome assembly GCF_042728155.1 of Streptomyces sp. NPDC060209. Classification (NCBI taxonomy): domain Bacteria; kingdom Bacillati; phylum Actinomycetota; class Actinomycetes; order Kitasatosporales; family Streptomycetaceae; genus Streptomyces; species Streptomyces sp. NPDC060209. The sequence continues at coordinate 22,815 of NZ_JBHWZS010000124.1, read as the reverse complement.
GAAGGTGTGACCGCCCTCGAAGGTCAGCGTGTCGCCGCTGACGCGGCCCGCCAGTGTGCCGCGGCCGCCCTGCAGGTCTATCCGCAGATCGGTGGAGCGGTACTTCTCCCAGACCTCGTCGATCTGCGCGGTGAACAGATCCCGGAACGGCATCTCGTTCGGCCGGTCGAAGAACGGCGCCATCAGATTCTGCGGCGAGACGACCCGCAGGACCTGGCCGTCCGAGCCACGGGTGACCAGCTTGTCCCAGGGCTGCCCGTCGGAGGCCGCCTGGGCCGTGAGGTCGTCGGCGATGCGCTGGACCGCGCCGTCCGGGAGCGGGGCCACCGTGTGCGTGGCGTCGCCCTCCAGGGTCAGCCCGATCGGCAGGGCCGTCACCAGGTCGACGTAGCTGATGTTCGCGTACAGCTGCTGCGGATTGAAGGTGAACTCGCAGAACGACCAGGTCCTGCTGTAGTTCGGGTCGGTGGGCGTCGCGAAGGCGGGCTCGACCAGGGACGGGCCCGGGTTGAGGTAGAAGTCCAGCTTGTCGTCGCGTACGAAGTAGACCCTCGCCCCGTACATCTGAGGCAAGGTCAGGACGACGGGCCCGGCTCCGGCGGCCTTCAGGGGGATGGCGCAGTCCACCGGCAGCGGGGTCTGCGGGGCGCCGGGGGAGTCGGGGCGGTAGACGCTGCCGTCGGGGCGCAGGAGCACCCAGCGGTCGGTGCCCTGCTCGTGGCCGGTGACGTAGGCGTGCACCGTGCCGGGCAACGAGCGGTTCTCCAGGGCCAGTTCGCATGTCGCGGCGGCCGCCGACGTACGCGGGCTCAGGGCGCTGCCCCAGAGGGGGTAGGTGAGAGCGGTCGCGGAGGCGGCGGCGCCCGTCAGGAACATTCTGCGCGAAATCACGAAGGAACTCCCGAGGTGTGGGGGGTCGCAGACGGGGGGCAAGGGGATGGTGCGGGGAGGTGGAGCGATGGGGCCGTCTGCGGTGCGGACCACTCTCGCCACGGCTCCGGCGAGCGTCAAGACTTATGACTGAGAGCGCTCTCAAGAAGTAGCCGTTCTTCACAACTCGACGCCGCAGGCCGGGTTTTGGCCACTCCTGGTCGATCCCCGCATGCGGGGAGTGAACAGAAGCTGAAGGCGACGGCCGGTGGAGTGCGTGGCCGGTCGGAAGGGTGCCCGGTCGACCCGCCCGTCGTCGGGCGGGTACTGTCCGGCTCGCTCCCGTGAGACGTGATCCCGGGCGAGGAGCCGGCCGGCGCGCACCTCCACGGGCGGGGGATCCGGCACCGACCCCCCTGCCATTGCGGTGGGTCCGGTCGCCCGCCCCGGTGGATCCGCGGCGTGGCGCGCGGGGCGGCATGTGGCGGGGGTCACGCTCCGCGCTTTGTCGAACACCTACAACGCGGACGGCCCACGAGCTGGCAGATGGGCTGCATGGTGCTCGGCTTCTGTCAGGTGCCACCAGGAAACGGGGCAGGAGACTGTCCGGAGTGAACGGCAGGGTTTCCGCGGTCGGGTTCGTAGGGTCGACGTATGACCGTTGTGGACGAAATCCCGGGCGAGCCGAGCGACACGCGTGGCCGGGTGGCCGAACTGCTGGCGCTGCGCGAGCAGGCCCGGCGTGGACCGAGCGACCGGGCGACCGAGGCGCAGCACGCCAAGGGCAAGCTGACGGCGCGGGAGCGTATCGAGCTGCTGCTGGACGAGGGATCGTTCAAGGAGGTCGAGCAGCTGCGCCGGCACCGGGCCACCGGCTTCGGCCTGGAGACCAAGAAGCCGTACACCGACGGTGTCATCACCGGGTGGGGCACCGTCGACGGCCGGACGGTCTTCGTCTACGCGCACGACTTCCGGATCTTCGGCGGTGCGCTGGGCGAGGCCCATGCCACGAAGATCCACAAGATCATGGACATGGCCATCTCGGCCGGTGCCCCGCTGGTCTCGCTGAACGACGGAGCCGGCGCCCGTATCCAGGAGGGCGTCTCCGCGCTCGCCGGATACGGCGGGATCTTCCAGCGCAACACCCGCGCCTCCGGTGTCATCCCGCAGATCAGCGTGATGCTCGGCCCGTGCGCGGGCGGCGCGGCCTACAGCCCGGCCCTGACCGACTTCGTGTTCATGGTCCGCGAGACCTCGCAGATGTTCATCACCGGACCGGACGTCGTCAAGGCGGTCACCGGCGAGGAGATCACCCAGAACGGCCTCGGCGGCGCCGACGTGCACGCCGAGACCTCGGGCGTCGCGCACTTCGCGTACGACGACGAGGAGACCTGCATCGCCGAGGTCCGCTACCTGATCGGGATGCTGCCCTCCAACAACCGGGAGAACCCGCCCGTCGTCCCGAGCGACGACCCGGCGGACCGGCGCGGCGACGTCCTGCTGGACCTGGTCCCGGCGGACGGCAACCGTCCGTACGACATGCACAAGGTCATCGAGGAGCTCGTCGACGACGGCGACTTCCTGGAGGTCCACGAGCGCTGGGCCCGGAACATCATCTGCGCCCTGGCCCGGCTCGACGGCCAGGTCGTCGGCATCGTGGCCAACCAGCCGCAGGCGCTGGCCGGTGTCCTGGACATCGAGGCGTCCGAGAAGGCCGCGCGATTCGTCCAGATGTGTGATGCGTTCAACATCCCCATCATCACTCTGCTGGACGTACCCGGCTTCCTGCCCGGCGTCGATCAGGAGCACGGTGGGATCATCCGGCACGGCGCGAAGCTGCTCTACGCGTACTGCAACGCCACCGTGCCGAGGATCTCGCTGATCCTGCGCAAGGCCTACGGAGGTGCGTACATCGTCATGGACAGCCAGTCCATCGGTGCGGACCTCACCTACGCGTGGCCCACCAACGAGATCGCGGTGATGGGCGCCGAGGGCGCCGCCAACGTCATCTTCCGCCGTCAGATCGCCGACGCCGAGGACCCCGAAGCCATGCGGGCCCGCATGGTCAAGGAGTACAAGGCCGAGCTGATGCACCCCTACTACGCGGCCGAGCGTGGCCTGGTCGACGACGTCATCGACCCCGCCGAGACGCGCGAGGTACTGATCGCCTCGCTCGCGATGCTCCGCAACAAGCACGCCGACCTGCCGTCCCGCAAGCACGGCAACCCCCCGCAGTAGTCGCAGCCGCAGCGGCGAACCCGCCCACCTTCCGCGACCACTGCCCAGAAGACGGAGACATCCATGAGCGTCACTCCCGCCGATTCGGTCCTGCGCGTCGAGAAGGGCCAGGCCGGCCCCGAAGAGCTCGCCGCCATCACCGCGGTCCTGCTCGCCCGCGCGGCCGCCCAGCCCGAGGCCGCCGCCCACCGGGGCCGCAGCACCGCCGGATGGCGCCGGCTGGAGCGCACCCCCGGCTTCCGTGCCCCGCACAGCTGGCAGGGCTGAGAACGGCCGCTGAGGCCGTTCCCGGGCGCACGCCCCGCATCGACGAAAAGGCCCCGTACTCCTCGCAGGAGTACGGGGCCTTCTCGTCGTGTGGCGGCGGGGTCAGCGCAGGCGGGCCATCAGGGCGTGCTCGACCAGTGTGATCAGCGCGCTCTTGGCGTCCGCGCGGTGCCGGGCGTCCGTGGTGAGGATCGGGGTGTCCGGGCCGATCTGGAGGGCTTCGCGTACTTCGTCGGGTGTGTATGGCTGGTGTCCGTCGAAGCCGTTGAGGGCGATGACGAAGGGGAGGCCGCTGTTCTCGAAGTAGTCGACTGCGGGGAAGCAGTCGGCGAGGCGGCGGGTGTCGACGAGGACGACGGCGCCGATGGCGCCGCGTACCAGGTCGTCCCACATGAACCAGAAGCGGTCCTGTCCGGGGGTGCCGAACAGGTAGAGGATCAGGTCCTGGTCCAGGGTGATGCGTCCGAAGTCCATGGCCACGGTGGTGGTGGTCTTGTCCCCGGTGTGGGTCAGGTCGTCGATGCCCGCGGACGCGGACGTCATCACGGCTTCGGTGCGCAGCGGATTGATCTCCGAAACGGCACCGACAAACGTGGTCTTACCCACGCCGAAGCCCCCTGCCACCACGATCTTCGCCGAGGTAGTGGAGCGGGCCGCTCCGCCGCTAGAGCTTGCGAAGTCCACTGAGCACCCTTTCGAGCAGTGTCACATCTGGTTGGCCGCCGGCGGCCTCGTCGCCGCCGGGCTGATGGATAGCGACGAGTCCGGCCTCGGCCAGGTCGGCGACGAGGATCCGGGCAACGCCGAGGGGGATCGAGAGCAGGGCCGAGACCTCGGCCACCGACTTGATCTCGATGCAGAGCCGGCAGATCCGCTGGTGCTCGGGCAACTGCCCTTGCAGCCGTGCAGGATCGGCCGTGGTGCTGACCAGCGCCTCGATCGCGAGCTGGTAACGCGGCCGGGTCCGGCCGCCGGTCATGGCGTACGGACGGACCAGCGGGTTGTGTGCCGCGGGCTTCGCGGGCGCCGGGGCCTGACGCTGGACCGGCTGGATACGCGACGGCGGTGCCTCGTACCGCTGCGGCGGCTGCTGCTCGTGCTGCGGCTGCTGGTACTGAGGCTGCTGCTGCGGCCACCCGGAACCGGGCTGCTGCTGCTGCCAGTCGCCGCCCTGCGAGCCCTGCTGCTGCTGGTAGGGCTGATACGACTGCTGGTACGACTGCTGATACGGCTGATAAGGCTCTTGCGGACCCTGTCTGCCGGGCATGGAGGGGGCGTCGAAACGGTTGTCACCCTGCTCACCCGGAACCCGCTGACCGCCCTCGTACGGGTGTCCGCCTGTGGGTGCTGCCACGTTTCCTCCTCCGACTGCCGGTCGCCATCCCAGTGGTGCCGCGCCACCGCACCTTATGGCGCGGTGACGAGAAACGCACTGTCTGTCTATTAGTTAAGAAGACTTCCCTGGAGTTCGGCGCGGAGATCCGGGGTAAGGACACTTCCTGCACGGTCTACGAGAAGTGCCATTTCGTACCCAACCAGACCGATATCGGCGTCCGGGTGGGCGAGGACAGCGAGTGAAGACCCGTCAGAGATGGACATGATGAAGAGGAATCCTCGCTCCATCTCCACAACGGTCTGATTCACGGCGCCGCCTTCGAAGATCCGGGAGGCACCCGCGGTGAGCGACGTCAGACCGGAGGCGACAGCCGCCAGCTGATCTGCGCGGTCCCGTGGGAAACCTTCGGACATCGCCAGCAGGAGTCCGTCGGCGGAGACCACCACCGTGTGGGACACCCCAGGGGTGTTGTCCACGAAGTTGGTGATCAACCAGTTCAGATTCTGCGCCGCCTGGCTCATCGGGCTCACACTAACGCTCCTGGTTGTAGGTATTACTTGTGTCCGACCCCGCGGTACGTCCCTTCAGGACCCCACGTCGCAGGTTGCTCAACCTGCCGCGTACGTCCTCAGGGGCGCGGGAGACCTGTGGGCCGCCCTGCTGGGTCTGCTCCGCCGTACCCTCGACCAGATTGGCCTTGGGCACGCGCCGGGGGAGTCCGGACGGGGTGACCCCGCCCGCCTTCGGATCCTTGAGCTTCTCGGCCTGCTTCCAGCGCTCGTCGTTCGCCGAGCGCCAGTCGTCGGGGCCTTCCCCGTCGGCCGGCTCCGTCTGCTGCTGCTCCGGCTGCGGCCTCTGCCGCTGCTCCGGTGCCGCCGGCTGATCGTTTCCGCGGCCGGTGGGCTGCCAGTGCTGCTGGCCCGCGCCCCGGCGCGGGAGGCCCGCCTGGGTCAGGTCGTGACCGGGATTCGGGGTGGGCCCCGGGCGGTCGAAGCCTACGCGTTCCTGTGTCTCTGCGGGAGCGCTGGGCACAGATTCCGCTTCAGGCTGTGCCATGGGCTCGAAAGCGCCCTGGTAAGAACCCTGATCCGACCACTCGCCCTGGTGGGACCGGCCGTCCTGCGGAGCGAACTGGTCGGCGTACTGCTCCTGCCGGCCGTCCGGAGCGGCATATCCGGCTTCCGCATAGGTGTTCTGCTGCGGATCCTGGTAGCCGTTCCCGGCGTACGGGTCGTAGCCGCCCTCGTAACCGGGCTGCGCGTATTGCTGCTGCTCCTGGGCGTACTGCCCGGTGGCGTACTGCTCCTGGCCGTACTGCTCCTGCGCGTACTGCTCCTGGGAGTAGTCCTGCCGCTGCCCGGAGCCGTCGTCCTGGAACGGCGGACGCTCTCCGCCCGTCTGCGCCTCCAGCGCGGCACGGCGCTCCTCACGCATCAGCGAGCGGCCGACCGGGTCCAGCTGCGGGGAGTCCGCCGCCGGGGTGTCGTAGCGCGAGTCGTCGAAGCCGAGCTCCGCCGCCGTACGCATCGGGAGAGGCTGCGGCATCGGGTCGAAGGCCTGCGGCTGCTGCTGCTCGGGCATGATCGAGGAGACGGTGAAGTCGCCCTCCTGGACCGACTCGCCACCGCCACCGTGGGTGATGGCGTCCGGCAGCATGACCAGCGACGTGGTCCCCGCCTGCTCGCCCGAGGGGCGCAGCTGGACGCGGATGCCGTGCCGGTCGGCCAGCCGGCCGACCACGAAGAGACCCATCCGCTGGGACACCGCGGCGTCCACGGTCGGCGGGTTGGCCAGCTTGTGGTTGATGTCCGCGAAGTCCTCGGCGGTGAGGCCGATGCCCTTGTCGTGGATCTCGACCATGACGCGGCCGTCGGGGAGCCGGGTCGCGGTGACCCGGACCTTGGTCTGCGGCGAGGAGAAGGTGGTGGCGTTCTCCAGCAGCTCGGCCAGCAGGTGCACGAGGTCGGTCACGGCCTGGCCGTGGATCTCGCTCTCCGGCACACCGGTGAGCTCGATGCGCTCGTAGGACTCCACCTCGGAGGAGGCGGCCCGCAGGACGTCGACCAGCGGCACCGGCTGGTTCCAGCGGCGGCCGGGCTCCTCGCCCGCGAGGACGAGGAGGTTCTCGCCGTTACGCCGCATACGGGTGGCCAGGTGGTCCAGCTTGAAGAGGCTCTCCAGCTGGTCCGGGTCGGCCTCGTTGTTCTCCAGGTCGGTGATGAGGGTCAGCTGGCCCTCGATGAGCGACTGGTTGCGGCGCGACAGGTTGGTGAAGATCGCGTTGACGTTGCCCCGCAGCATGGCCTGCTCGGCGGCGAGCCGGACGGCCTCGCGGTGCACCTGGTCGAAGGCGCGGGCGACCTCGCCGATCTCGTCCTGGCTGTTGATCGGGATCGGCTGGACCCGGGTGTCCACCCGGCCCGGCTCGGTCCGCGACAGCTGGTCGACCAGCATCGGCAGCCGCTGCTCGGCGATGCCGAAGGCGGCCGTACGCAGCTGGCGCATCGAGCGGCTCATCTGGCGGGCCATGAGCCCGGCGATGATGAAGGCGGCCAGCAGCGCGATGATCACGATCGCGGCGTTGACGATGGCGTCGTTCCGGGCGTCGGTCGAGATCTCCGCCGCCTCGGCCACGGCCTTGTCGACGAGCTCGTTCTCGACCGTCGTGTAGCCCTCGAACTTCGCGGTGGACGCGGCCATCCAGGTCTCGGGGGTGATGCCCTTGGCCATCAGCTCGTCCGGCTGCTTGCCCTGCCCGATCTGCTGGGCCATGCCGTCGAAGACCGAACCGTCGATGCTCGGGGGCGCCACGAAGGGCTTGCCTGCGGCCTTGGCCTGCTCCTTGGCGGCCTGCAGCTGCTTGGCCCCCTCGGCGGCCTTGCCGGCCATGACTTCCTTGAGCCGGGCCGCGTCGGCCTCCGTACCACCGGAGACGAACTCACCGAGGGCGATCTGCTCCAGGTAGTTGTACGAGCTGAACGCCGTGACCTGGCCGTCGAAGTTGCGCTCCTCCTGGCTCGGGCGCACCAGCAGGTGCATGCCGATCGAGCGCTGAAGCGATTCGGCAGCCTTCGCCAGCTCGATCGCGTACACGGTGCGGCCGTAGCTGGTTATGTTGCCGGTACCCAGGCCGAGCTCGTTGGAGAACTCCATCAGCGAGTGCTGGACCTTGGTGTAGCCCTCTTCCGTCTTCACCGGGTCCATCGCCTCGGCGTAGGCGGCCTTGCGCAGCTCGGGGAGCAGCGGCTCCTCCACCTTGAACAGCTTCAGGCGGCGGTGGAGCCCCTCCTTGTCCGGCATGTTCTGCACGGCGGCGTCGAAGTCCGACGCGGCGCTGTCCGTGGTGGCGCGCACCTTCTCCACCTCGGCGGCGGTGCGCTTGTTGGACAGCAGGGGCTGAGCGGTGAGGTCACGCTCGTTCAGCAGGGCCTGTCCGTACGCCGCGGCGGCACGGACGACCAGGGCCGTCTTCTCGGCGTCCTGAGCCTCGTTCCAGGTGTCGACCGACCCCTTCACCTGGAAGCCGCCCATGACCAGACCGACCAGCGCCGGGATCAGGAGAATCGCGTTCAGCCGGGTGGGCACCCGCCAGTTCCGCGGTGACAGGCGGCTGGTGCTGCCGGCTGTCGGTTCCGCCTCGGACGACGTGTCCGCAGGCGGGGACACCGCAGCGCGCGGCGGTGGCGTGAAGTTGCCCCGCTCCGGCTGCGCCGCGGAGCCCTCGTTGCTTCGCCTCACTCGACCAACAACCTCTCGGCGTCGGCACCTACGTTGTGCCGGATTATCGTTCAGGGGCCTTACTACTGGGTAGTTCGAGGCATTGCAGCACGCGGACCGGTCGCGTTCCAAACAGTCGGAATGCGTGATTCCGGCTGCGGCCGACGGTCGATAAAACGGGCATAAAGAGCGAGCCCCGTCAAAAGGCGAGGCTCGTGTGAGCACAGTGGTACCAGTCGTGCGCGTCGGGTATTGATGGGTCTCCAATTCTCTGTCGAAATGTTATGAACACGGGGGCGGATCGTGTCAAAGGACACAGCCCGCCCCCGTGTGACTACAGCAACTTCCGTAGATCAATTCCGACTTGCGGCTACTTCAGCCGAGCCATCAGGGCGTGCTCGACCAGTGTGATCAGGCCGCTCTTGGCGTCCGCGCGGTGCCGGGCGTCCGTCGTGATGATCGGGGCGTCGGGGCCGATCTGGAGGGCTTCGCGTACTTCGTCGGGTGTGTAGGGCTGGTGTCCGTCGAAGCCGTTGAGGGCGATGACGAAGGGGAGGCCGCTGTTCTCGAAGTAGTCGACTGCGGGGAAGCAGTCGGCGAGGCGGCGGGTGTCGACGAGGACGACGGCGCCGATGGCGCCGCGTACCAGGTCGTCCCACATGAACCAGAAGCGGTCCTGTCCGGGGGTGCCGAACAGGTAGAGGATCAGGTCCTGGTCCAGGGTGATGCGTCCGAAGTCCATGGCCACGGTGGTGGTGGTCTTGTCCCCGGTGTGGGTCAGGTCGTCGATGCCCGCGGACGCGGACGTCATCACGGCTTCGGTGCGCAGCGGATTGATCTCCGAAACGGCACCGACAAACGTGGTCTTACCCACGCCGAAGCCCCCTGCCACCACGATCTTCGCCGAGGTGGTGGCGCGGGCCGTACCGCCGCTAGAGCTTGCGAAGTCCACTGAGCACCCTTTCGAGCAGTGTCACATCCGGCGCGCCGCCGGCCTCTCCGTTGCCCGGCTGGTGGATGGCCACCATGCCGGCTTCCGCCAGGTCCGCCACAAGGATCCGCGCCACGCCCAGGGGCATGGACAGCAGGGCCGAGACCTCGGCCACCGACTTGACCTCGCGGCACAGGTGGCAGATCCGCTGGTGCTCGGGGAGCAGGGTCCCCAGGTGGGCGGGGTCCGCTGTGGTGCTGACCAGTGCCTCTATCGCGAGCTGATAGCGCGGCCGGGTCCGGCCGCCGGTCATGGCGTACGGACGGACCAGCGGCTGGTCGCCTTCACCGTCGTACGACGCGTGGTGCAGTGCGCCGTACGGATCAGGTGAGGCGGGTGGCGGGGTCATAAATCCTCCGGGCGTGACAGCAGGGTGTCGGCTTGCCGTCTGAAGGTGGCCGGTGGGGGGCTGTGTCGGCCGGACGGGTGAGGGTTTTGAGTAGTACCTGGGGGGATCGTGTCAGGTGTCTGCCGCATGGCCGTCTAGTGGAGCAGACTGCCTTGTAGTTCGGCACGGAGGTCAGGGGTGAGGACGGTCCCCGCACGGTCGACGAGGAGTGCCATCTCGTACCCGACCAGACCGATGTCCGCGTCCGGGTGAGCAAGGACGGCGAGCGAAGATCCGTCGGAGATGGACATGAGGAAGAGGAAACCTCTCTCCATCTCCACAACGGTCTGGCTCACGGCGCCGCCTTCGAAGATCCGTGAGGCACCCGCCGTCAGCGATGTCAGACCGGAGGCGACAGCCGCCAGCTGATCTGCGCGATCGCGCGGGAAACCTTCGGACATCGCCAGCAGCAGGCCATCCGCGGAGACCACAACCGTGTGGGACACCCCTGGGGTGTTGTCCACGAAATTGGTGATCAGCCAGTTCAGATTCTGCGCGGCCTGACTCATGGGGCTCAACTAACGCTCCTGCTGGTGAGTGGGGCCGAGTTGGAAACTGCCGGTAGACGAGCCGGTGTTGGCCTGTCGTCCCTGCTGGATGCCCCGGCGGAGATTGGTCAGACGGCCGCGTACGTCATCGGGCGCACGCGAAACCTGAGGTCCGGACTGATGATTCTGCTGCTGAGCAGTGCCCGGTACCAAATTGGCACGTGGGACACGGCGGGGCAGCCCGGAGGTGGTGATCCCGCCCGCAGCGGGCTTCTTGACACGTTCCGCCTGCCGCACGAGCTCGTCGTTGGGCGAAGCGCGCCATGAACTCGTGGCGCCGGTGTCGGCCGCACCGCGCCGCGGCATTGCCGGGGGCGGGGTGTTGGCGGGCTGAGGAGCGGCCGGTGCCTGCGGCTCCGCGGCGGGCGGCTGCTGGCCACCCTGCTGCGGACCGTGGAACCAGTTCGTCTCCAGCGTGTCGTACAGCGGCGTACGCCCGTCACCGGGACCGGCCGGAGGCAGCATCTCGGGCTGCTGCGGCAGGGCCGGGCGGTGCGGCAGCTCACCCGCGGAGGGAGCCGGCGGGCGCGGCGCGCCGAAGTCGGCGTTGTCGTGACGGCGGGGCGCGGGCGCCTGCGGGCGTTGCGGGGCCTGGGCGCCGAAGCCCTGGTCCTGCTGCATCGGGGCGTTGAAGTCGGGGCGGGCGAACTGCGCGGTGCTCGCCGGGTCCGGGGCCTGAGGGGCCTGCGGTGCCGAGAAGTCCGGACGGGCGAACTCCGCAGTGGCACCGGGGCCCTGACGGTCGTTCATCGGACGCTGGTTCGGCGGGCTGAACGGCTGGTTCGGGCCGGAGGTGCCAGGCCGTGCGAAGCGGCCGGTGTCGTGCTCCTCGTGACCACGCGGAGAGTCCGGCTGCGCACGCCGGGGAGCACCCTGCTCCTCGGCGCCCCAGCTCGTGTTCTGCGGGCGCTGGGGCTGCGGGTTGCCGCCGGGCAGCTCGGCCCGAGGTCCGCCGGAAGGCGGCAGCTGGCGGCCGGGACCGCCGGGCTGCTGAGGGCCGCCCTGGTTGCCCTGGCCGAGCTGGGCCTGCTGCGGCTGCGGAGTCTGCCGCGCGGGCGGGCCGCTCTGCTGGCCGGAGTGGCCGAAGAGGTTGGGCCGGCCCGAGTCGGCACCGGCCGAGGGGTCCTGCGGAGGGCGTGCGCCCGGACGGGCACCGCCGGCGAAGGCACCTGCGAGGCCGCCCTGACGCGGAGCCTCGGGCCGGCCCTGGTTGGGCAGGCCGGGGCCCTGCTGGCTGTTGCCCTGCTGGCCGGGGCCCTGCTGAGGCTGACGCGGTCCGCCGTCGCGCGAGGGCAGCGCGGCCCGGGGTGCGGAGCCCGCACCGACCTGCCCGCGCGGAGCGGCCGATCCCAGCCCCTTGGCGGGGCCGGACCCGGGACCTGCGAGGCCGGGACGCTGGCCGCCCGCGGCGGGAGCGCCACCGCCGGCGAGGAGCCCGCCGGGGGCGCCGCCCTGCTGGCCCTTGTTGCCCTGGCCCTGCTTCGGCGGCTGCTTGCCGCCGTGTGCGACCTCCATGGGCAGCATGACCAGTGCGGTCGTACCGCCGGAGTCGGAGGGGCGCAGCTGGATGCGGATGCCGTGACGCAGGGACAGCCGGCCGACCACGAACAGACCCATTCGGCGGGACACCGAGACGTCCACGGTGGGCGGCGAGGCCAGCCGCTCGTTGATCGCGGCCAGGTCCTCGGGGGAGAGGCCGATACCGGTGTCGTGGATCTCGACGAGCACACGGCCGTCGGGCAGTGCGTGACCGGTGACGCGGACCTTCGTCTGCGGCGAGGAGAACGACGTGGCGTTCTCCAGCAGCTCGGCGAGGAGGTGCACGAGGTCGTTGACGACGCGGCCGGCCACTTCCGTGGCGGGCACGGCGGCCAGTTCGATGCGCTCGTACTGCTCCACCTCGGAGGCGGCGGCACGGAGCACGTCGACCAGCGGGACCGGACGGGTCCAGCGGCGGCCCGGCTCCTCGCCCGCGAGGACGAGGAGGTTCTCGCCGTTACGGCGCATACGGGTCGCGAGGTGGTCGAGCTTGAAGAGGGAGGACAACTGGTCCGGGTCGGCCTCGCGCGACTCCAGCTCGGAGATGAGCGAGAGCTGACGCTGGATGAGGCCCTGGCTGCGGCGCGAGAGGTTGGTGAACATCGCGTTGACGTTGCCTCGCAGCAACGCCTGCTCGGCGGCCAGACGGACGGCCTCGCGGTGCACGTCGTCGAAGGCCGCGGCCACCTGGCCGATCTCGTCCCGGGAGTGCACACCGACCGACTCGACGGAGGTGTCGACGTCCTGCGGGTCGGTCTCGGAGAGCTGCCTGACGAGCTCGGGCAGCCGGTCCTGGGCGACCCGGGTCGCGGTGTCCTGGAGCCGACGCAGCGAGCGGATCATGGACCGCGCCACGACGAAGGCGCCGACCAGCGACACACCGAGGACGATGAGGATGATCGCACCGTTGAGGATCGCGTCGCGCTGCGACTCCTCACGCAGCTCGCGGGCCTTGCTCTCCATCTCACCGAGGAGCGTCTCCTCGATGGTCTTCATGGCCTGGATCTTGTTGGAGCTCTGGTCGTACCAGTCCATGTACGTACGCGTCTTGCCGCTGCCCTCCATGCCCAGCGGGCTGTCGAGCACCTTCTTCGCGTACATGTCGGCGGCGGTGATCTCGGGATTCCCGTTGTCCAGCGGTGCCAGCAGCTCGGCGGAGCTCTTGCCGGTGGACGAGTAGGTCGTCTCGAACGTCTTGAGGGTCGTGCTCGCCTTGCCGAGCGCGTTGCGCCCGAACGCCTGGTCGTTGTCGTTCAGGTGCGTCTTGTTGCTGTCGCCGCCGGGCAGCGCGGCCGCGATGATGGCGCGCTCGACGGAGGCGTACTCCTTCGAGGAGGAGAAGGCGGCCAGCGCACGCGTCCGCTTGATCATCTCAGGGTTGCTGGTGGCCTGCGCCATGTCCTGCGAAAGGCTCAGCAGCGAGGTGATCAGCTGGCTGTACTGGTCGATCGTGTTGAGACTCGGGCTGTCGGCGGCGTAGGCGTCCTTGCGGATGCTGGTGATGTTGCCCAGCTGCGTGCCGATCTGGCTGACGCTCGCGTGGATGCTGTCCAGGGCCGCGTCGCCGGGGGTGTTGCCGATCTCGTCGGTGGCCTCGAAGAAAGCGGCCTTCGCGCGGTCGGTGCGCTCCCGGGGCTGGGTGACCTTGTAGTCGGTGGCCTTCACGCCGTTCGACAGCGGGCCGGCCGACTTGTCGCGCTCCTCCTGGAGCGCGTTGGCGAGCGCGGTCGCCTGCTTGGTCATCTTGGTGAGCAGCTGCATGTGCTCCAGCTGGTCCATGTCGTTCATGGACTCGTTGATCCGGAGCCCGCCCAGCGTGGTCGCCGCGACCACCGGGAGAGCCAGCAGCGAGACCAGACGCGTACTGATGCGCCAGTTGCGCAGGGCTATGCGTGAGCCGGCGGAGGTGGGACCGGCCGGCTTGAGGGGCGCCGCGGCCTCCGCACTGCCGGCACTCGTCGTGCCGGAGCGCTGCGCGCGGTCGCCGCCGTCACCGGACGCGCCGGGATTCTGGGCGTGCTGGGGCGAGGAACCGCGGTCGTTCCCGCCGCGCGGCTCCTGATCCGCCGAGGTTTCCCCTCGGCCCTGGCGGGGCTGGGGCGACCCCATGCCATCCCTCTTGAAACGTCCCTGCACTAGCGTCGCAACCTCTGGACCAGGCGCCCCTTCGCGCGTGGCGCGGCGGGACGGTGTCGGCGTCGTGGGGCGCTGGACGCGCCCCATGGTGGTCGTGAGTGACCGGCGTACTTCCCCCTCCCGCCGCCACTCGGCGCTGCGTTGCGCCCCTGCGCGCTGGGCCTGAAACCCGCGGCGGTGCGTGGAATTCCAGCACAGTGGAGGATCTCCAACAAGGCCCGCGTACCGGGCTGTGACCTGGATGACACGGTGTGATGGGTGAGTAACAAGGCGTGGAGCGTGTTCACGGTCAAACCGGACGATTACGGGTGGACTCCCTAGGGGTGACAGGTGCCCCAGACGCCATGATCGGGAGCGGAATGACAGATTCAGTAACGTATTGTCTGGTTTGCATCCCGCGATCAAGTGCCTGCAATGAGCGTTTTGTCGGCAACTTCGTGAGGAAACTCACATGATGATCGCCGTCTCATCCCGGCCACGGCGGGGAATCGGATGTTTAGCCTGGCGCTTTACAGGGATAGCGAATCCGACAACCGGCGCACCTCCGGGCGGCGCCCCAGCGGCAAGGGTCCATACGGCAGATGAAGACGACGATGATTTTCCGCAACATTGCCAACCCCCGGCGCACGACGCTGGCGCACCTCGAGGACGCCGAAGCGCTGCAGACGCCGGAGCAGCGGGAGCACGCCGTCGACCTGCCCACCCAGACGGCCAACCCGCGCCGCACCATCCTCATGGAGGCCCCGGTCGCCGCGGCGAAGTAGCGGCCGTCCCCCGCCGCGAGGCCGGTCCCCTCACCCGGGCCGGTGCCTCGCCCGGCGGGGCGGGGCGAGGCGATAGCCTGGAGCGTCAGTCTTCAGCCAGCCAGCAAGTGAGGGGCGACAGCATCCCGTGCGCATCGCCAGGTTCTCCATCGACGGCAATGTCGCCTTCGGCGCGGTCGAGGGCGACAGCCCCGACAGCCTCGTCCTCGACATCATCAAGGGCATCCCGTACGCCGACTTCGAGCTCTCCGGGACCAAGGTCCCGCTGAAGAAGGTCCGGCTGCTGCCGCCCGTGCTTCCCAACAAGGTCGTGGCCATCGGCCGCAACTACGCGGAACACGCCGCCGAAATGGGCAACGAGGTCCCGGATGTGCCCGTCGCCTTCTTCAAGCCGACCACCTCGGTGATCGGCGCGGGCGACTCCATCGAGTACCCCTCCTTCTCCGAGGAACTGCACCACGAGGCCGAGCTGGCCGTGGTGATCGGCCGTATGTGCCGCGAGGTTCCGCGTGAGCGCGTCAAGGACGTCATCTTCGGCTACACCTGCGCCAACGACGTCACCGCACGCGACGTCCAGCGGCGCGAGAGCCAGTGGGCCCGGGCGAAGGGCTTCGACACCTCCTGCCCGCTCGGCCCCTGGGTGGAGACCGACGTCGACCCCGGCAACCTGGCCATCCAGGCCACGGTCAACGGCGAACAGCGTCAGCTCGGCCGGACGAGCGACATGATCCGCTCCGTCGAGGATCTGATCGTCCACATCACGGAAGCCATGACGCTGCTCCCGGGCGACGTGATCCTCACCGGAACCCCCGCAGGGGTCGGGCCCCTGCACGTCGGCGACGAGGTCGCCGTCACCATCGAAGGCATCGGCACTCTCACCAACAAGGTGATCAAGCGTGGTTAACGGACCTGTCCGCGTACGTTTCTGTCCCTCCCCGACCGGCAACCCCCACGTGGGCCTGGTCCGGACAGCCCTCTTCAACTGGGCCTTCGCCCGGCACCACCAGGGCACCCTGGTCTTCCGTATCGAGGACACCGACGCGGCCCGCGACTCCGAGGAGTCCTACCAGCAGCTGCTCGACTCGATGCGCTGGCTCGGCCTCGACTGGGACGAGGGCCCCGAGGTCGGCGGCCCGCACGAGCCGTACCGCCAGTCGCAGCGCATGGACCTCTACAAGGACGTCGCCGCCAAGCTCCTGGACGCCGGGCACGCGTACCACTGCTACTGCACCACCGAGGAGCTCGACGCCCGCCGCGACGCCGCTCGCGCGGCCGGCAAGCCGTCGGGCTACGACGGTCACTGCCGCGACCTGAGCGAGGAGCAGAAGGCCGCGTACGAGGCCGAGGGCCGCACCTCGATCGTCCGCTTCCGGATGCCCGACGAGGCGATCACCTTCACCGACCTGGTCCGCGGCGACATCACGGTCCAGCCGGAGAACGTCCCGGACTACGGCATCGTCCGTGCCAACGGCGCTCCGCTCTACACGCTCGTCAACCCGGTCGACGACGCCCTGATGGAGATCACCCACGTCCTGCGTGGCGAGGACCTGCTCTCCTCCACCCCGCGCCAGATCGCCCTCTACCGGGCGCTCATCGAGCTGGGCGTCGCCAAGGACACCCCGGCCTTCGGCCACCTCCCGTACGTCATGGGAGAGGGCAACAAGAAGCTGTCCAAGCGTGACCCGCAGGCCTCGCTCAACCTCTACCGCGAGCGTGGCTTCCTGCCCGAGGGGCTGCTCAACTACCTCTCGCTCCTCGGCTGGTCGATCGCCGAGGACCGCGACATCTTCGGCCGCGACGAGCTGGTGGCCGCGTTCGACATCGCCGACGTCAACGCCAACCCGGCGCGCTTCGACCTGAAGAAGGCCGAGCACATCAACGCCGAGCACCTGCGCATGCTCGACGTGAAGACGTTCACCGAGGCCTGCGGCCCCTGGCTGAAGGCTCCCTTCGCCCCCTGGGCGCCCGAGGCCTTCGACGCGGAGCAGTTCGCCGAGATCGCCCCGCACGCCCAGACCCGTGTGACGGTCCTCTCGGACATCACGGCCAACGTCGACTTCCTCTTCCTGGACGAGCCCGTCGAGGACGAGGCGTCCTGGACGAAGGCCATGAAGGAGGGCTCCGACGCCCTGCTCGTCACGGCGCGCGCCGAACTGACCGCTGCCGAGTGGAAGGCCGAGGCGCTCAAGACGGCCGTTCTCACCGCCGGCGAGAAGCACGGCCTGAAGCTCGGCAAGGCGCAGGCCCCGGTCCGCGTCGCCGTCACCGGGCGCACGGTCGGTCTGCCGCTCTTCGAGTCCCTGGAGATCCTGGGCCGCGAGAAGACGATCGCCCGCATCGACGCCGCGCTGGCGAAGCTCGCCGCGTAGCGCGCGGTTCGCACGACGGGGTGGACGCCCGACCCGGGGTGTCCACCCCGTCGGCATGTGGTGGACGTGCCGGTAATCTGGCCGGCATGCCGATCCGAGCGGTTCTCTGGGACATCGACGACACGATCTTCGACTACTCCGGGGCGGACCGCACCGGCATGCGCAAGCACCTCGAGATCGAGGGGCTGCCCGCCGCGTACACGTCCTCCGAACACGCCCTCGACGTCTGGAAGGCCGTCACGGACGTGCAGTGGGCGCGGTTCGCCGAAGGGGAGATCGACTTCCAGGGGCAGCGACGCGAGCGCGTGCGCGCGTTCCTCGGGCGGTGGCTGAGCGACGCCGAAGCCGACGAGTGGTTCGGCAGGCACGCGACCCACTACGAGGCCTCGTGGGCGCTCTTCCCGGACACCGTGCCCGTCCTCGACCGACTGGCGGACGGATACCGGCACGCCGTCCTGTCGAATTCGAGCATTCACAACCAGGACCGCAAGCTGCGCGCGCTCGGGGTGCGGGACCGCTTCGAGGCGGTGGTGTGCGCCGTCGAGCTGGGGATCTCCAAGCCTGACGCGGGGGCCTTCCACGCCGCCTGCGAGGTCCTGGAACTCGACCCGCACGAGGTGGCCTATGTGGGGAACGAACCCGACATCGACGCGGGCGGCGCGGTGGCCGCCGGGCTGACGGGTATCTGGCTGGACCGCGACGGGCGGGGCGGGCGCCCCGAGCTGGTGAGGATCACGGGTCTGCACGAGCTTCCCGGCTTGCTGGCGGGAGATACCCGTTTTGGAGCGCCGGACACCTTCAGGTAATGTTCTTCCTGCGCCACCCGAGCGGGCCGAAAGATCCGGCCGGGAAGCGCAGACAGAAACATAACCCGCAGGGGTTGCGTTTCAGTGGGCTATGGTGTAATTGGCAACACTACGGTTTCTGGTACCGTCATTCTAGGTTCGAGTCCTGGTAGCCCAGCGCAAGACCGAAGTAACAAGCCCCCGTTGTGTAGCGGCCTAGCACGCTGCCCTCTCACGGCAGTAGCGCCGGTTCGAATCCGGTCGGGGGTACAGATCCTTCCCGCGAGAACATCTGGGTCGCACCCACGTTCTTGATGCAGGATCGCTAGGGCCCCCGTTGTGTAGCGGCCTAGCACGCTGCCCTCTCACGGCAGTAGCGCCGGTTCGAATCCGGTCGGGGGTACTTGTCACACCATGGGCTATGGTGTAATTGGCAACACTACGGTTTCTGGTACCGTCATTCTAGGTTCGAGTCCTGGTAGCCCAGCGCAAGTCCCAAGTAACAAGCCCCCGTTGTGTAGCGGCCTAGCACGCTGCCCTCTCACGGCAGTAGCGCCGGTTCGAATCCGGTCGGGGGTACAAGACGGCAGTACGGAAAGGCCCTTCACCCCGGTGGAGGGCCTTTCGCGTGCGCCCTATCGGAGTCCGTACCGCCGCGCGGACTCCTCCGCCTGGGCCAGCCGGCGCAGCGACGCCAGCAGCGGTTCGTACAGCACGGCCGACGCCACGGCGGCCTCCACCTGTTCGGCCTCCGTGGGGAATTCCTCCAGCGCGTCCAGGTCCTGCACGGCCACCTCCCGCATGAGACGGGCCTGTTGGGCGAGGTACGCCACATCGCAGGGATAGCCGAGACGGATGAGGGTGGCCAGCGAGGCGACCAACGAACGGTGCACGGGGGAGAGTTCGCCGAGCTCCAGGGCCGTCGTCCAGCCCAGCTCCGTGAGTAGCCGGGTGACTTCGGCGCGCGCGATGACGGTCTCCGGTGCTTCCTCGTCCGGTTCGGGACCGTGCGGCAGCGCCCAGAGAGCGGCGCCCAGCCGGATCGTGCGGCCCAGCGACTCGTCGTCGACATGCGCCAGCACCTCGCGTGCGGTGGCCACGGGGAGGCGCCCGACCTGGAGCAGGGCCCGCACCAGACGCAGTCGGCGCAGATGGCTCTCGTCGTAGTCGGCCTGCGTCGCGCTGATCCGGGTCCCGGCGGGGAGCAGCCGCTCACGCAGGTAGTACTTGATCGTCGCGGTGGAGACGCCGCTGCGCTCACTGAGTTCCGACAGCCGCATCCTCTGCGCCTTCCCTTGCGCCGCCCCGTTGGGCGGTGCCACTATCCAACCATTGGATAGTCAAGCTCTCCAAGGTCGACGAGGAGTGGGTGCTCCATGTTCGCCAAGCCGAATCCCGGCCGCACGACCGCCGCAGCCGAGGGTGATGTCGTGGTCCTGCTCATCGGGATGCGCATCAACCACTTCTGGGGTGTGCACCACTGGCTTCCCGTCCTCGTGGCGATGCCGCGCATGCTGCGGGAGTTGGCCAAGGATCCGGACCGGGGCCTGCTCGGCCACACGCTGCTGACCGGCTCGCCCCGGACGTACTACGTCGTCCAGTACTGGGAGTCGAAGGAGAAGCTGTACGCGTACGCCGCGGCTCCCGACATGCTCCACCGCAGGGCGTGGGCCATGATCAACCGCAAGGAGAAGAAGTCCCGGCAGCATGTGGGGCTGTGGCACGAGAGCTACATCGTGCCCGCGGGATCCTACGAGTCGATCTACGCCGATATGCCGGCCTACGGGCTGGCGGCGGCGACCGGCGTGCTGCCGGTCGAGAAGAGGGGTCGCAGAGCGGCGGACCGCTTCGCGCATCGCGCGTCCGGGGAGTGGTCACCGGAGGGTTCCGGGAAGCAGGCACCGGAAGAAGGGGGCCGCCACGGCGCTGGGGCGGCCTCGGAAGAGGTGTGAGGAGCAGGAGGGTGGTGGGGCGCGCGGCCTCGTACTGCGCGGGGTTCAGCCGATATGGCGTGGGGTTCAGCCCGTGCGGCGCAGGGCCTCGCTCAGCCGTGCCGCCGAGTCGATGATGGCCTGTGCGTGCATCCGGCCCGGGTGGCGGGTGAGTCGCTCGATCGGCCCGGAGACGGACACCGCGGCGACCACCCGGTTCGACGGCCCGCGGACCGGGGCCGAGACCGAGGCCACGCCCGGCTCGCGCTCGCCGATGGACTGGGCCCAGCCGCGCCGCCGTACGCCCGAGAGGGCCGTCGCCGTGAAGCGGGCACCCTGCAGGCCCCGGTGCAGGCGCTCCGGCTCCTCCCAGGCCATCAGGATCTGCGCGGAGGAACCCGCCTTCATCGTGAGGGTGGAGCCGACCGGCACGGTGTCCCGCAGTCCGGACAGTCGCTCCGCCGCCGCCACGCAGATGCGCATGTCGCCCTGCCGGCGGTAGAGCTGCGCGCTCTCGCCCGTGATGTCGCGCAGATGTGTGAGTACGGGTCCGGCCGTCGCCAGGAGGCGGTCCTCGCCTGCCGCGGCCGCGAGCTCCGCGAGCCGGGGGCCGAGAATGAAACGGCCCTGCATGTCCCTCGCCACCATGCGGTGGTGTTCGAGTGCCACGGCCAGTCGGTGTGCCGTGGGCCGTGCGAGCCCTGTCGCCGCGACCAGCCCGGCGAGGGTGGCCGGACCGGACTCCAGGGCGCTCAATACCAGAGCTGCCTTGTCGAGAACGCCGACGCCGCTAGAGTTGTCCATACGACGATACTCGCGTCTCACTCTGTGAAACGCAAGTTCAATTTTCCCCGGAAGTTGCGAACCTGTACTTGGGGTCGTACAACGACCCGCAGCCACCGCCCCGCTCGGGGGTCCGGACGGCGGCACCCGAATCTCTAGTTGAGGCCGGCGAAGACGCCGGCCGGAGGGAAAGCGATGGGTAGGACACTCGCGGAGAAGGTCTGGGACGACCACGTCGTCCGGCGCGCCGATGGCGAGCCCGACCTCCTCTTCATCGATCTGCACCTGCTGCACGAGGTGACCAGCCCGCAGGCGTTCGACGGTCTGCGCCAGGCCGGCCGCCCGGTACGGCGTCTCGACCTCACCATCGCCACCGAGGACCACAACACCCCGACCCTCGACATCGACAAGCCGATCGCCGACCCGGTCTCCCGCGCCCAGCTGGAGACCCTGCGCAAGAACTGCGCGGATTTCGGCGTCCGGCTGCACCCGCTGGGTGACGTCGAGCAGGGTGTCGTGCACGTGGTCGGCCCGCAGCTCGGCCTGACCCAGCCCGGCACCACGGTCGTCTGCGGCGACTCGCACACCTCCACCCACGGCGCGTTCGGAGCGCTGGCCTTCGGCATCGGCACCAGCCAGGTCGAGCACGTCCTGGCCACCCAGACGCTGCCGCTGGCCCGCCCCAGGACCATGGCGATCACCGTCGAGGGCGAACTCCCCGACAGTGTCACAGCCAAGGACCTCATCCTGGCGATCATCGCCCGGATCGGCACCGGCGGCGGCCAGGGCTACATCCTCGAATACCGCGGCTCCGCCATCGAGAAGCTCTCGATGGAAGCCCGGATGACCATCTGCAACATGTCGATCGAGGCCGGCGCCCGCGCGGGCATGATCGCCCCCGACGAGACCACCTTCGCCTACCTGCGGGGCCGTGACCACGCCCCCCAGGGCGAGGACTGGGACGCCGCGGTGGAGTACTGGAAGACGCTGCGGACCGACGACGACGCCGTCTTCGACGCCGAGGTCGTCATCGACGGCACCGCACTCGCGCCGTTCGTCACCTGGGGCACCAACCCCGGCCAGGGAGCACCCCTGTCGGCGAACGTCCCCGACCCCGCTTCGTACGAGGACGCCTCGGAGCGCTTCGCCGCCGAAAAGGCCCTGGAATACATGGGGTTGACCGCCGGCCAGCCGCTGCGCGAGATCAACGTGGACACCGTGTTCGTAGGTTCCTGCACCAACGGGCGCATCGAGGACCTGCGCAACGCGGCCTCGATCCTGGACGGCCGCAAAGTCGCCGACGGCGTACGGATGCTGGTCGTCCCGGGCTCCGTCCGGGTCGCCCTGCAGGCCGTCGAGGAGGGTCTGGACAAGGTCTTCACCACCGCCGGCGCCGAATGGCGGCACGCGGGCTGCTCGATGTGCCTCGGCATGAACCCCGACCAGCTGGCCCCCGGTGAGCGCTCCGCCTCCACCTCGAACCGGAACTTCGAGGGCAGGCAGGGCAAGGGCGGCCGCACGCACCTGGTCTCCCCGCAGGTCGCAGCCGCCACCGCCGTGCTGGGCCATCTGGCCTCGCCGGCCGACCTGTCCGACGTCCGTACGCCCGCCGGAGTCTGAGAATCATGGAAGCATTCACCGCACACACCGGCCGGGCCGTCCCGCTGCGCCGCAGCAACGTCGACACCGACCAGATCATCCCCGCGCACTGGCTGAAGAAGGTCACCCGCGACGGCTTCGAGGACGGGCTCTTCGAGGCCTGGCGCAAGGACGAGAACTTCGTCCTCAACCGCCCGGAGCGCAAGGGCGCCTCCGTTCTGGTCGCCGGTCCCGACTTCGGCACGGGCTCCTCGCGTGAGCACGCGGTCTGGGCCCTGCAGAACTTCGGCTTCAAGACCGTCATCTCCTCCCGGTTCGCCGACATCTTCCGTGGCAACTCCCTGAAGAACGGTCTGTTGACCGTCGTCCTCGACCAGAAGGTCGTCGACGCGCTGTGGGAGGTGACCGAGGCCGACCCGACGGCCGAGGTCACCGTCGACCTCGAGAAGCGCCAGGTCCTCGCGGACGGAATCACGGCCGACTTCGAGCTCGACGAGAACGCCCGCTGGCGACTGCTGAACGGCCTGGACGACATCAGTCTCACTCTTCAGAAC
>NZ_JBHWZS010000123.1:0-23186 GCF_042728155.1 Streptomyces sp. NPDC060209 | reverse complement strand
GCCCCGAAGGAACTGCTACACCATCTGCCGGCCCTGGAACCACGTGGGCCTTCTTTGTCCGCACGGCCACCCGGCACGGAGCCGGGGGTGCGGGGATCGCGAATGCGTGACCGGAGACCACCTGCCTATCGATGTCCTGCGGCACCCGGGCCCTGATGCGTCCGCCCGGGCGATCCTGATGGTGCTCACTCCTCCGTTCTTCCCTCTGGATCAACTACTGGCCGTGTTTGCTGGTGGCGGCCCCTGATCACTGCGGGCCACCCGGTCCGGTCGTCAGTCCCGTCGCCGTCCTGCGACCACGTGGCTTCGGTACTCCACCACCGCACCGTCCTGCGAACTGCGTGTACTGCTGCCCGGCAGTTCGTCCCTGCCGGACCCTCTCGATCCCTTGGCTACGAGGAAGACGTTAATCCGGGAGCAGGCAGATGTCTACCTTAGCCACGACAGATTTTCTGTGTGATGGGATGCCGCACTTCTGCTGCCACTGCTGTTCGAAATCTCCGATCGAACACGTACCCGGGTAGTAGAAACCGCCCCAGCGGGCATCCGAGCTGTCTAGGAAGAAGCGGAACAACCGATCACAGGTGGGGTGTACGCGCATGAACGACACGACGATCCCCTTCACCTCGACGCCCTCCGCACGGACCTTGGTGCGGGGCGACAGCACGGACAGCATCCACTGGGCCCGCAAGGCCGCCCGCACGTTCACCGACCGCCTCTCCCCGGCGCCGGACCCGGCCCTGGCCGACACCCTCGTGCTCGTGGTCTCCGAGCTGGCCACGAACGCGCTGCGCCACGGCGGCGGCCGTTTCACCCTCCGGCTCTCCGCCGGACCCGGCACCGTGACCGCTGCGGTCACCGACCCCAGCCCGGCACTCCCGCACGGGCGGACACCCGACCTCGACGGCGCGACCGGCGGCTTCGGGTGGCACATGATCCGCCGCCTCACCCAGGCCCTGACCGTCACGCCCGGCCCGGGATCCGGAAAGACGGTCTGCGCGCGACTCGTCCGGTAGCCGGACCCCACTCCCGCCGGGGGCACCGCACGCGGCCGCCCGGGTGATTCCCATGGCCGGATAAGGTAATGGGCGACTAAAGAGATGATCAAAAGCGTCGCCCTGCCGCCGCGTGCTCCCCGGGAGGAAGCCATGGGAACCCACCGCACATCGCTGCCAGGAGTCGGCGTCCAGTACGACTACACCACCGAGTCCGGCCAGCACATCTCCGTGGTCGTGCACCACGACGGGCGGCGGTTCCTGGGGTTCTACGAGAAGGACGACCCAGATTCGTGCCTGCTCTCCGTGCCCCTGACCACCACCGAGGCCACCGGGCTCGCGCATCTCATCGACGCGGCGCCGATCGACGCCGTGCGGACCGAGGGGATCGATCTGGTCACCGAGCACATCCCGCTCGGGACCCGTTCCCCGTACGGCGGGCGGCTGCTCGGGGACACCAGGGCCCGGACGCGGACAGGGGCTTCGATCGTGGCTGTGCTGCGTACGCACAGCGCGCATCCCTCGCCGGGACCGGACTTCCGGCTGGCCATCGGGGACACGCTCGTAGTTGTAGGAACGCGCGAGGGCGTCGACACGCTCTCCGAGATCATTGCGGAGGGCTGACCGTGCACGACACGACCGCACTGCTGGTGGAGCTGGGCTCCGTCATTCTGGGGCTCGGCATCATCGGGAGGTTCGCCGGACGGATAGGTCTCTCGCCGATCCCGCTCTACCTGCTGGCCGGCCTCGCGTTCGGGGAGGGCGGTCTGCTGCCGCTCGGAGCCAGCGAGGAGTTCACCGCCATCGGGGCGGAGATCGGCGTCATCCTCCTGCTGCTCCTGCTCGGGCTCGAGTACAGCGCCTCGGAGCTCGTCACCAGCCTCAAGACGCAGTACCCGTCCGGGGCCGTCGACTTCGTGCTCAACGCGACGCCCGGCGCGATCGCCGGCCTGATGCTCGGGTGGGGGCCCGTGGGCGCCGTCGCGCTCGCCGGGGTCACCTGGATCTCGTCGTCCGGCGTGATCGCCAAGGTGATGACCGACATGGGCCGGCTCGGTAACCGTGAGACGCCCGTCATCCTCGGTGTCCTCGTCATCGAGGACCTCGCCATGGCCGTCTACCTGCCACTGCTCACCGCGATGCTGGCCGGTGTCGGCCTGGCCGGCGGAAGCATCGCCCTGCTGATCGCGCTCGGCACCGTCGGGTTCGTGCTGTACCTGGCGCTTCGCCACGGCCGGCTCATCAGCCGCGCGGTGTCCTCCGACAACCCGGAGATGCTGCTGCTCGTCGTCCTCGGACTCACCGTCCTGGTGGCCGGGGTGGCCCAGCAGCTGCAGGTGTCCGCGGCCGTCGGCGCGTTCCTCGTGGGCATCGCCCTCTCCGGCGAGGTCGCGGAGGGTGCGCGCAAGCTGCTGACACCGCTGCGGGACCTGTTCGCGGCCGTCTTCTTCGTGTTCTTCGGACTGTCCACCGATCCGGCGGAGATCCCGCCCGTGCTGCTTCCCGCGGCGCTGCTGGCGATCGTCACGGTCTTCACGAAGATCGGCACCGGCTGGTACGCCTCCCGGCGTGCCGGAATCGGGCCGCGGGGCCGCTGGCGCGCGGGCGGGACTCTCGTCGCGCGCGGGGAGTTCTCGATCGTCATCGCCGGTCTGGCCGTGGCGACGGAACCACGGATCGGGCCCATCGCGACCGCGTACGTGCTGATCCTGGTGATCGTCGGGCCCCTGACGGCCCGTTGGACGGAACCGGTCGCCTCGAAGCTCCAGGCGGTGCTGGCAGGCAAGGGGAAGAAGCCGGCCGTCGCCGGCGATCAGCCGATGCCGTCGCACGACGACCTCACGCCGGAGCACGCCGGGCGCGAAGCCGACTGAGGAACGGCGGCCGTCGGGTCAGAGCGGGGTGGCCGCGTGGAGGATGCCGACGAGCGTCACCGTCGCGTTGAGCGACGACAGCGCCGAGGCCGCCGTACCCACCGTCGCGGTCACCGCCGCCAGGGCCAGATGTGCCGAGGCCGGGGGCCAGAGTCCGGCCGAGGGTTCGGGATCGAGCAGCGCCGCCACCCGGCGCGGCACGGGGCCCGCCGTCGCGAAGGCGGGGAGCACGGCGGGCCCCGGCCCCTGGTGCGAGAACAGGGCGGCTTTGCCGACCGCCGTGGCGACGGTCCGGCGGCTGCCGACCGCGTACGCCGCTTCCTCGTCGGCCCAGCGTTCGGTGCTGTACGCCACCGCCGTACGCAGGGGCAGGAGGAACGGGTTGGCGCGCGCCGCCAGTTGCGTCACCAGCAGGTGGCGGTGGTGGCGGCCGGTCAGGTGCGCGCGTTCATGGGCGACGAGCGCGCGGCGTTCGCGGGCGTCCAGGCATTCCATCATCGCGGTGGAGACGACGACCTGTCCGACGTGCCCGCGCCGTCCCGGGAGGGCGTACGCGTACGGGTCGGGGGACGGGACCACCGCGAGGTCCCCCGCGACGTCCCGGCGGACGGCCTGCGGCAGGGCGCGGGAGGCGCGGATCCGGGTCCTGACGTGCCGCAGCAGAGTGCTGCCGCAGGCCGCCAGTACCGCCCCCAGGACACCGATCGCGATCAGACCGGCCTTCTCCTCGTACGGCACCGCGGCGCGCACCTCGGGGTCCGACCAGCCGTCGGGCAGCGGATTTCCGGGCAGCTGGGCCGTGCCCACCACCATGAGCAGGGCCAGACACAGCGTGCTGCACAGAGCCAGCGTCGAACCCACGACGGTCAGCAGGCGCGTGGCACTCCTGGGGTGCAGATGCTGTTCGGCGAGGCGCGCCATGGGCAGTGCGGTCAGCGGCAGGACGAGTGGCAGGTAGACGAAGACGCCCATCGTGGTGGCTCTCAGCCTTCCGGTGCGGCGGAGTCGTCGAGGCGGCCGGAGTCGTCGGGGCCGTCGGGGCCGTCGTCGGGGCGGTCGGCCGCGCGGGACAGCAGCGCGCGGAGCCTTGCCTCGTCGCCCGGGGACAGCGCGGAGACGAACCGGGCCAGGACGGCCTCCCTGTCCCGTTCGCCGTCCAGGACGCGGCGCATGCGCAGGGCGGCGAGGCCCGCCTCGTCGGAGGCCGGGGTCCAGACGTAGGAGCGGCCCTGGCGGGTGCGGGTCACGGCCTTCTTCGCATAGAGGCGGGAGAGGATCGTGATGACCGTGGTGTAGGCGAGGTCGCCGTCGAGGTGCTCCTGCACCCAGCCGGCCGTTGCCGGACCGCCCGCCGAGCGCAGCACGGTGAGGACCTGGGACTCCAGCTGCCCCTGGCCGCGCCTGGGCAGCCGTGGGCTGTCCTGGGTCCCGCCGTCATCCGTACCTGTGGGCCTGTTCATCCGCCGCATCCTACTGAGTGGCCGGTTACGGTCCTGTCGGCCACCGTGCCGCCGGTGGCCACCCATGGTTCTTCTACACGGCTGTAGAGTTCGACTGGTTACCGCACCACAGGCAACGCAACGTATGGAGACGTCATGGCTCTTTGGGATCGGATCAAGGAATCCGCGTCGACGATGCAGACGCAGCTGGAGGCGAAGAAGAACGACCTGAAGAGCGGGGCGTTCCGGGACGCGAGCATGGCCATGTGCGCCCTGGTCTCGGCCGCCGACGGTTCCATCGACCCGTCCGAGCGGCAGCGCGTCGCCTCGCTGATCGCCACCAACGACGTGCTGCAGAACTTCCCGGCGGACGACCTTCAGCGCCGGTTCAACGACTATGTGAACAAGCTGACCGCGGACTTCGCCTTCGGCAAGGTCAGCGTGCTCCAGGAGATCGCCAAGGCGAAGAAGAAGCCCGCCGAGGCGCGTGCGGTCATCCAGATCGGCATCGTCATCGGCGGCGCCGACGGCGACTTCGACAAGTCGGAGCAGGCCGTCGTGCGCGAGGCGTGCTTCGCGCTCGACCTGCCGCCGCACGAGTTCGACCTGTAGGCACCCTCGCGCGCAGGCGTGCGGCCCGGAGCCCCCGGTCCGTGCGCCTCGCCTCGCGGACCGCCGGAACGTGCCTGTCGCGGAGCGCCGAAACGTATCGCCTACGCGGAGTCCGGGCCGGCGGGCGTGTCAGAGCTCCTTCGCCGGCCAGTCCAGCAGCCGGGCTCCGATCACCGCCGTCTGCAGCGTGTAGCGGTGCATCGGGTCGGACGGGTCGGAGCCGGTCAGCTGGTGTATCCGCTCCAGCCGGTACGTCAGCGCGCGCACGCTCAGCGACAGCCGGCGGGCCGTCTCCGCGGCGACACAGCCCGCGTCGAAGTACACGGACAGCGTCCGCAGCAGGGGTTCCGCGCCGCCCCGCGCCTCCCTGAGAGGGCCGAGCTCGCTGCGCACCAGATCGGCCATCGCCTGCCGGTCCCTGGTCAGCACCGGGTAGACCAGCAGGTCGGCGGCGTACAGCACCGGGTCGTCGAGCCCCATCCGCTGCGCCAGGTCGAGGGCGTCGAGCGCCTCGTCGTAGGAGTGGACCACCCCTCCGGGACCACGGTGCGGGCGGCCGACCGCGACCTGGTGGCCGTCCGTCGCGGCGTGGGCCTGCTTGGCGAAGTACCGCAGGACGTCCGGCTGACTGCCGGGGGCTATGCAGACGAGGCGCCCGTCCTTCGTCGTGATCAGGATCTTCCGGCCGCTGAAGCGCGCGAGCAGCGCCGCCTCCACGCTGCGGGGCACGGCGTCGGACTCGGTGTACGCCTCGGGGCCCGCCGCCACCGCGACGGCGTGGGCCCGCGAGAGCCGCAGCCCGAACCGGGTGGCGCGCTCGGCGAGCCTCCCCAGGTCACTGCGCCCGTACAGCAGGTCGTCGATGAACTCCCGCCGCGCCGCCTCCTCACGCCGTACGGTGAGGCGCTGCGCCCGCTCGAAGCCCTCCGCGAAGGCGTCGACCGCCTGCTCCACGGCGCCCAGCACGGCATCGGTGGACGAGGTCCCCGCCGGGGTGCGCGGCCAGGTGGCGCGGGTCTCCGCGAGATGGCGCCGCACCAGGGCCCGCAGCTGATGTCCTGCCTCCGCGGCCTCACGGCCCAGGGTGCGCCGCGTCTCCAGCTCGTCCCGGGTGAGCCGGCGGCCGGTATCCGCGACCTCGGACAGGATGTGGGCATAGCCCTCCAGAAACCTTTCGGGGATCTCGGGCTCCGCCAAGGCGCACTCCTCCGTACATGAACAGCACTGTCATCCCCCCAACGCACGGAGGCGGGTGCCGGTGCCCGGCAGGCCGGGCGGGCGAAGCCTGCCGGATTCCGGCAATGCGCCCGGCCGGCCCCGGCTGGCACGATCCGTTCAGCAACACACGGGGGAAGTACGGGGGTTACGGGGGATCACGGGGGAAGGAACCGGCTGCTGCGGGACCGTTCGCGGTGTCGCGGCGCCGGCGCCCGCCCAGCCGTCGCCCGCCTTCCCGACCGTACGGCGACAGGTGGGACGGGGGCAGGACCGGATGACCGAATTCCTTTCCGCGGCAGTCTCCTTCCCGGCCGTCGTCTTCGGCGCCGCCCTGGTGGTCGTCGTCTGCTTCTGGCTGCTGGTGCTCGCCGGGGCGGCCGGGCACGACTCCTTCGACACCGACCTCGACACCGAAGCGGTCGGCTTCGGCGGGGTGCCCGTCTCCGTGTCGGTGTCCCTGTTCATCGTCATCTCCTGGTTCACCGGTCTGACCGGCTCCGTCCTGGTGCTCCGCAGCGGAGCCACCGGCACCCTGCGGGCCGTACTCCACCTCGCCGTCCTGGCGGGGGCGCTCCTGATCGCCCGGGGGGTGGTCCGCATGCTCCTACGACGATTCCGCCGGTACTTCCCCGCGGAACCTCCTCCATCCCGCCAGGACTTCGTGGGTCAGGTCTGCACGATCCGTACGGGATCCGTCAGCGCCGACTTCGGACAGGCCGAGGTCGCGGCCGCCGACGGGTCGACCGCCATCGTGCAGGTACGGCAGCCGTTGAGGCCTTCCGCGCCGGGTGACGTGTTCACCTCCGGCAGTACGGGGCTCCTCTACGCGTACGACGCCGACGGCGAGTTCTTCTGGGTCTCGCCGTACGACGCGGCGCTCGCCCCGCGCCCTCTGCCGCGCAAGGCCGTCTGACCCGTCTTCCCGCCCTCCGGCCCCCGGGCCCGTGGTTCCGCGTGCCGTCACACGGGGCGCGCCCTCATCTTCGTACGTCTCTCCAGCCGCCAAGGACTGTCATGGATGCCATCTCCTTGGGCATCGGCGTGCTCATCGCCGTTGTCCTGCTCATCACCGTCGCTCTGCTCCTCGTCATCACCCGCCTCTTCCGCAAGGTCGAGCAGGGGAAGGCGCTGATCATCTCCAAGACCAAGAAGGTCGATGTCACCTTCACCGGTGCCGTGGTCCTGCCGGTGCTGCACAAGGCCGAGACCATGGACATCTCGGTGAAGACCATCGAGATCCGCCGTACGGGGCGTGAGGGCCTGATCTGCCAGGACAACATCCGCGCCGACATCCACATCACCTTCTTCGTCCGGGTCAACAAGACCGTCGAGGACGTCATCAAGGTCGCGCAGGCCATCGGCACGGAGCGGGCGAGCGACAAGGTCGCCATCCAGGAGTTCTTCGCCGCGAAGTTCTCCGAAGCGCTCAAGACCGTGGGCAAGCAGCTCGACTTCGTCGACCTGTACACCAAGCGTGAGGAGTTCCGGGACCGGATCATCCGGGTCATCGGGACCGACCTGAACGGCTATCACCTCGACGACGCCGCGATCGACTTCCTCGAGCAGACGCCGATGGCGCAGCTCGACGGTGCCAACATCCTGGACGCGCAGGGCATCCGGAAGATCACCGAACTGACGGCGATCGAGCACGTACGGACCAACGAGTTCCAGCGCACCGAGCAGAAGGAGATCACCCGGCAGGACGTCGACGCCAGGGAGACCATCCTGGAGCTGGAGCGCCGGCAGGCCGAGGCCGAGATCAAGCAGCGCCGCGAGGTCGAGACGCTGCGGGCCCGTGAGGAGTCGGCCACCGCCCGGGTGCAGGAGGAGGAGCGGCTCGGTTCGCAGAGCGCGTTCATCCGTACCGAGGAACAGCTCGGCATCCAGCGGGAGAACCAGGCCCGCGAGGTCGCCGTCGCGCAGAAGAACCGTGAGCGGGTCATCGCGGTGGAGAACGAGCGCATCGAGAAGGACCGGCTGCTGGAGGTCATCGGGCGCGAGCGCGAGACCGAGCTGAACCGGATCGCGGCGGCCAAGGAGGTCGAGGCGGAGCGCCGTGAGGTCGCGGACGTGATCCGCGAGCGGATCGCGGTCGACCGTACGGTCGCCGAGCAGGAGGAGTCGATCCTGACCCTGCGGGCCGTCGAGGAGTCGGAGCGCACCCGCAGGTCCGTGATCATCGCTGCGGAGGCGGAGGCGCAGGAGAAGCTGGTCAAGGACATCAAGGCGGCGGAGGCCGCGGAGGCGGCGGCGGTCCACCTGGCTGCCGAGCAGCTGACGCTGGCGGACGCCCGGCTGAAGACCGCGGACCTCGACGCGCAGGCGAAGCTGCGGCTGGCGGAAGGCATCCAGGCGGAGAGCGCCGCGGCAGGGCTCGCGGAGGTCCAGGTCCGGGAGGCGGAGGCCGAGGTCACGGAGAAGGCCGGTCTCGCGGAGGCACGGGCCACGGAGGCGCGGCTCAGGGCCGAGGCGGAGGGGGCGCGCGTCAAGGCACTGGCGGTCGCCGAGGGTACGCAGGCCCAGGCGACGGCCGACGCGGCGGTGATCGGCGAGAAGCTGAAGGCCGAGGCCGAGGGGCTCACGCAGAAGGCGGCGGCGATGGCAGCGCTGGACGAGGCGTCCCGCGGACACGAGGAGTACCGGCTGCGACTGGACGCGGAGAAGGAGATCCGGCTCGCGGAGTTCGACGTACAGCGCCAGATCGCGGAGTCCCAGGCGACGGTGCTGGCGACGGGCCTGGAGAACGCTGACATCGACATCGTCGGCGGGGACTCGGTCTTCTTCGACCGGCTCGTCTCGTCGGTCTCCATGGGCCGGAGCGTGGACGGGTTCGTCGAGAACTCGAAGACGGCGCGGGCACTTGCGGGGCCGTGGCTCGACGGCAGGTCGTCCTTCACGGACGACCTGACCCGGGTGCTGGGGTCCGTGTCCTCGGGGGACGTGCAGAACCTGACGGTGTCGGCCCTGCTGATGCAGCTGATGCGGGCGCCGGGGGCGGCCTCGGGACGGGTGAAGCAGCTGATCACCGCGGCCGAGGAGCTGGGACTGGCGGGGATGACGGTCTCGTCGTTGACGGGGGCGCCCTCGGTGAACGGGGCGGCCTCGGGGTCCGCACGGAACGGCTCGGCCGCCGTGTAGGGCACGGTCCGCCCGGTGGCCGGGACACCCCCGGCCACCGGAGGGACCGGGCCGGCCGTGAGAAGGGGGCCGCCGACGGTGGGCGGGCGGCCCGGATTGTTGGACGTCATCTCGTAGGGAGCCTTACGCATGGACCGCGACATCACCCTCACCGATGCCGATGCGGATGCCTACGAGGTGCTCCGGCGAAGGCTCCGGGAGCAGGCCGACGAGCTGGTCCGGCGGGCCGAGGCGCTCAATGTGCGGCGGACCGAGGAGTTCGGCTCCGCCGGGCTGGACCTTCTGGCCACCGAGCAGGTGCGTACGGAGCACGCCTCGGTGGCCCGCGATCTCGTCTCCGTGGGCGGGCGCCTGCTGTTCGGCTTCGAGCGTGGTCCGGGCGCGCGGGAGGACGCCGGCGTCGGTGACGTGCTCGTCCTCCGCGAGCCCGGCCTGGAGGAGGCGGAGGCGGGGCTGCTGGACGACGCCTCCTTCGTAAGGGAGTTCGCCGGCCTGCACCGCTACTACCGTGATGCCCGGCTGCTCCGGCTGCGGCGCGTCAACGGCCGTCTGCTCGCCGTGTTCCGTACCGGCGAGAGTGCCGAGGACATCCGCGTCCTGCGCTGGGCGCTCGGCCCGGACGGTGCGCCCGGGGCGTTCCTGGACGCCCGGGGCGACCGTGACCACGTCTTCCCGCCCTCCCACGACTTCGACTGGACGCCCGCGGGGCGGGACGCCCACGTGCCCGGCCGGCACCCGCACATCGCCGTCCTGGACACGGTCTTCGTGGACACGCTCGGCGGCACCCTGACGGTCAAGACCGTCAACGACACCGAATCCCCCGACGGAATCCACGAGGAGCCCGTCGACGAGCCGCTGCAGTCCCTGGCGGACGCCGCCGTCGAACACGCCGTGGCCGGGCCGCTGATCCTGTTGCGAGTACGCCCGTACAAGGAGGAGGCCTGGCGTCACCTGGTCTTCAACACACTGCTGTCCACCGTGCTCCGGCTCGACGCGATCGGCCCGTCCTGCCGCCGGCTGCCCGAGGACCAGGGGATCATCTTCCCCGGCGGTTACTACCTCACCACCGGCACGGCCAAGACCTTCGACACCGCCGGGGAGCTCGGCGACCCCGTCTTCGAGGGCGCGGTCCGCTCGCCCAACGGCGAGGACATGCTGTACGTCTTCCGGTCCCGGGACGAGAACCGCACCCTGCTCCTCCCCTACAACCTGATCCGCCAGGAGGTCGCCACGCCCCTGCTCGGCCGGGGCCACGCCCTCCTCGACGACGGCACCCTGGTCCTGCTCAAGGACGGTGCGGACGGGCCGGGGCGCGTGCACCCGCTGCAGCGCTGGCAGACCCCCTACGTCTCCGACACCTACGCCGCGTCCCGTCCCCCCGGCACGGGCCCGCTCGCCCGGACCGGCAACGCCGACCTGGTGCGCGGGATCTCCGACTGCCTGGCCCTGGCGCACGGTGTACGGGACATGACGCCGACCACCGCCGTGTACAGCAGGCTCGTCGCCGACTGCGGCCGGGCGGGCGACCGTTACCACTGGCTCACCGACCCCGGGCTGGGCGCGCTCGCCGAGCCGTTGGAGGAGCTGCGAGCCACCGCCCGTCAGGTGCTGGCCGAGTTCGAGACGGTCCAGGAGCTGACCGGGCAGGCCGCCGCCGCACTCGACGAGGCGGTCACCGGGCTTACCGCTCTCGTCCGCCGCACCCGGGGCGAGGCCCCGCACTCGGCCGCCGCCTGGGTCGACAGGCTCACCGAACTACGGCGGTCGCACGGCCGCCTGGCAACCATCGCGGACATGCGTTACGCCGACGCGGACCGCATCGCCGCACTGCGTGAGGAGACCGAGCGGGATCTGGAATCGGCCGCTCAGCGGGCGGTCGCCTTCCTGGCCCGCGAGGACGCGTTCGCCGGGTACCACGAGGATCTCGGCCGGATCGCCGCGACCGCCGGAGGGCTGGACACCGTCGCCGACGCCGCGTCGGCCGGGGACCGGCTGACGGAGATCACGGACGGCCTCAGGACGGTCACGGATGTCGTCGCCGGGCTGGACATGGGCGACGCCACCGTCCGTACGTCGGTCCTGGAGCGGATCGCCGAGGTCCTGGGCGGCGCCAACCGCGCCCGCGCGACGCTCGACGCCCGGCGCAGGGAGCTGGTGGCCCGGGAGGGGCAGGCCGAGTTCGCCGCCGAGTTCGCCCTGCTCGGGCAGGCCGTCACGGGGGCGCTGGCCTCGGCTGACTCCCCCGATTCCTGCGACGAACAGCTGGCCCGGGTGCTGCTCCAGCTGGAGAACCTGGAGTCCCGCTTCGCGGAGTCGGGCGATTTCCTGGTGAGGCTCGCCGAGCGCCGCACAGAGGTCTACGAGGCCTTCTCGGGCCGTAAACAGACGCTGCAGGACGCCCGCGCCCGGCGCGCGGAGCGGCTCGCGGAGTCCGCGGCCCGGGTCCTGGGGACCGTGTCCCGGCGGCTGGCCGGACTGGAGGATCTGGACGCCGTCCACACGTACTTCGCCTCCGACCCCATGGTCGCCAAGGTCCGCCGCACCGCCGAGGAGCTCCGCGCGCTCGGCGACCCGGTGCGCGCCGAGGAGCTGGACGGCCGGCTGAAGGCGGCCCGGCAGGAGGCGGGTCGCGCCCTGCGCGACCGGGCCGAGCTGTACGCGGACGACGGCTCGGTGATCCGGCTGGGCCGCCACAGGTTCGCGGTGGACAGCAGGCCGTTCGACCTGACCCTGGTCCCCTCCGGGGACGGGATCGCCTTCGCGCTCACCGGCACGGACTACCGGACGCCGGTCACCGACCCGGAGTTCACGGCGACCCGTGACCACTGGGACCAGCTGCTGCCCTCGGAGACCCCTGACGTCTACCGCGCGGAGCATCTGGCCGCCCGGCTGCTCGACGAGCACGGCGCGGACGCCCTGGCCGGGGCGGATCTCACCGCGCTGGTGCGGGAGGCGGCAGCGGCGGCGTACGACGAGGGCCATCAGCGGGGCGTCCACGACGAGGACGCCCTCGCCGTCCTGACCGTCCTGCTGCGGCTGCTCGCCGGGGCGGGCCTGCTGCGCTTCCCCTCCTCGGTGCGCGCTGCGGCGCAGCTCTTCTGGGCCCATGAGGCCGATGAGGCCCTGCGTACCTCCTGGGCGCGCCAGGCCGGCTCGCTGGCGCGCGCCCGTGACACCTTCGGCCTCGCTCCCGCCATCGCCACCCTCCAGGAGGAGTGGGCGGCGGCGATGCGGTCGGGGGAGGACGTCGCCGAGTATCTCTTCGAGGAGCTGGCCGGCGGTCCTGCCGGGTTCGTCACGAGCGCCCCGGTCCGCACGTTCCTGGACAAGTTCCGGCGTGCTGTGGGCACTTCTGCGTACGACGAGGACCTGGCCGCCCTCTCCGGAGACCTCCCGGCCCGGCGCCGGCTGGTGGAGGGCTGGCTCACCTCGTACGCCGCCGCGAGCGGCTCGGACGTGGATGACGGGGATCTCGCGGAGGCGGTCGCCGTGGAGCTGTGCCCGGAGCTGGAGCGGTACGACTGCGACGCGCCGCTCACCGCGACCGTGGAGGGGCTGCTCGGCGACCACCCGCGCGTGGTGCGGGGACGGCTGCAGGTCCGGCTGGACGAACTGCTCTCCCGTACGGCCGCCTTCCGCACCCGCACCGTGCCTGCCTTCCGGGCGTACCAGCGGCTGCGCACCACCCTGGTCGCGGCCGAACGTTCCCGGCTGCGGCTGGACGACCACCGGCCGCGCGCCATGGCGGCGTTCGTCCGCAACCGGCTGCTGGACGAGGTGTACCTCCCGCTCATCGGCGACAGCCTGGCCAAGCAGATCGGCACCGCCGACGGGGACCGGCGCACGGACTCGCAGGGCCTGCTGCTGCTCATGTCACCGCCGGGCTACGGCAAGACGACCCTCGTGGAATACGTCGCGGAGCGGCTCGGGATGGTCCTCGTCAAGGTCAGCGGTCCGAATCTCGGCCACGAGGTGACGTCCCTCGACCCGGCCCTGGCACCCGGTGCGACCGCCCGCCAGGAGATCGAGAAGATCAACTTCGCGTTCGAGGCGGGCGGCAACACGCTCCTCCACCTGGACGACATCCAGCACACCTCTCCCGAACTGCTCCAGAAGTTCATTCCGCTCTGCGACGCCACCCGTCGCGTCGAGGGGGTGCGGGACGGGCAGCCGCGCAGCTACGACCTGCGGGGGAAACGGTTCGCCGTGGTGATGGCGGGCAATCCGTACACCGAGTCCGGCGCGAGGTTCCGGATCCCGGACATGCTCGCCAACCGGGCCGACGTCTGGAATCTCGGCGAGGTCCTCGGCGGCCGGGACGAGGTCTTCGCCCTGAGCTTCGTCGAGAACGCCCTGACCGCCAACCCTGTCCTGGCCCCGCTCGCCGCCCGCTCCCGGAGCGACCTCGACCTCCTCGTGCGCCTCGCCTCCGGCACCGCCGCCGGCGCCGGACAGCTGGAGCACCCGTACGCGCCGGCCGAACTCGACCGGATCGTCTCCGTGCTGCGCCATCTGCTGACCGCCCGGGAGACCGTCCTCGCGGTGAACTCGGCGTACATCGCGTCGGCCGGGCAGTCCGACGCCACGCGCACCGAGCCGCCGTTCCGCCTGCAGGGCTCGTACCGCGACATGAACAAGATCGCGGAGCGGATCGTGCCCGTCATGAATGACGCCGAGCTCGCCGCCGTCGTCGACGACCACTACGCGGGCGAGGCCCGGACGCTCACCACGGGCGCCGAGTCGAACCTGCTGAAGCTGGCAGCCCTGCGGGGCACGCTCACCCCGGTGCAGGCGGAGCGATGGGCGGCGATCACCTCCGCCTACGTACGCGTCCAGGCCCTCGGCGGCCCGGAGAGCGATCCCGCCTCCCGTGCGGTCGGGGCGCTGGGGCTGCTGGCGGACCGGATCGCGGCGGTCGAGGCCGCGATCGAGCGGGCCGCGGGTCCCCGCCACCCGGACGCGGGTCCACGCCCCCGTCACGCGATGATCACCGACACGCCCGACTGAACCGAAGGGAGCAAGGCATGCTGGGTTCCGTGTCATCACTTCCTCAACAGCCCCAACGTCCCCCGAGCAGCGGCCACATGGTGGTCTGTGGCGACGACACCCTCGCACGCCGGCTCGCCGTGGAGCTGCGCTACGTGTACGGGGAGCGGGTGACGCTTCTGGTCCCGCCGGGCCGCGACACCCGCAGGCCGGAGCTGCCGCTGACCCAACGGGCCCGCGCGGGAGCCCTGTTCGGGCGGATGTCGGCGGCGATGAGCCGTAACGGGGCGGGCGGCGGGGACGGCGACACGAATGCCGGGGTGGAGGCCGTCCGCATCATGGAGGCGCACGAGCCCTCCGACGATGTGCTGGAGGAGGCGGGCGTCGACCGGGCCGCCGCGCTCGCACTCGTCTACGACGACGACGAGCTCAACATCCGCGCCGCCCTGACGGCCCGCCGGCTCAATCCGCGCCTGCGTCTCGTCATCCGGCTCTACAACCGCAAGCTCGGCCAGCACCTGGAGACGCTGCTCGACCAGGCGGCCGCCGTGTCCATGCCCGGTCTCGACCCGGCCGCGATGGACGCCTCCACCACCGTCCTGTCCGACGCCGACACCGCCGCCCCCGCCCTGGCCTCCACCGCGCTGACCGGGAGCAGCAAGGTCATCCAGGCCGAGGGCCTGCTCCTGCGCGCCGTCGAACGCACCCCGCCCCGGCCGGGCGAACTCGCAGACCCCGGGCTGTGCACCCTGGCCCTGCTCTCCTCCACCAGCCAGGACCCGGCCGGTACCGAGGGCTCCGACAGCAGTGGCGAGGAGGGCCCCCAGCTCCTGCCCGACCTGGCGACCGTGAACGCCGCCACGGGCCGGGGCACGATCGTCCTGGAGGCCATCAGCCATGCCGGTCCCGACCGGGCGCCCACCCGCATGGGATGGAGGGGCGCACCGCTCGGCCAGGTCTTCTCGCGGCGGCTGCGCTGGTCGGCGCTGGGCGTCTTCGCGGCCGTCGTCGCCCTGGCCGTCGCCTCGGTGATCACCACGGGTGACAGCCCGCTCCACGCCGCCTATCTGACCCTGCTCGACCTGCTGGCGATGGGTGACCCCGCGGTCGAGGACACCGACTCCTCGTCCCGCCAGGTCATCCAGCTGCTCTCCGGCATGGCCGGACTCCTGCTGCTGCCCCTGCTGGTCGCCGCCGTCCTGGAGGCGTTCGGCTCGCTGCGCACCGCCTCCTCGCTGCGCCGCCCGCCACGCGGCCTGTCCGGCCACGTGGTCCTGCTGGGGCTCGGCAAGATCGGTACGAGGGTCCTGGTGCGGCTCCGTGAGCTGGACATCCCCGTGGTGGTCGTCGAGGAGGATCCGGAGGCACGCGGCATCCCGCTGGCCCGCAGCCTGCACGTCCCGACGGTCCTGGGCGATGTGACCCAGGAGGGCGTCCTGGAGGCGGCCAAGATCCGCCGGGCCCGCGCACTGCTCGCCCTGACCAGCGTCGACACCACGAACCTCGAGGCCGCGCTCTACGCCCGCTCGGTGAAGCCGGACCTGCGGGTGGCGCTGCGCCTGTACGACGACGAATTCGCCACCGCCGTCTACCGCACCCTGCGCACGGCTCACCCGGGGGCCCTGACCCGCTCCCGCTCCGTGTCCCACCTGGCCGCGCCGGCGTTCGCGGTCGCCATGATGGGCCGGCAGATCCTGGGCGCGGTCCCGGTGGAGCGCAAGGTGATGCTGTTCGCGGCCCTGGAGGTGGCGGGGCACCCCCAGCTGGAGGGCCGGACCGTCGACCAGGCGTTCCGGGCGGGCGCCTGGCGGGTCCTGGCCCTGGACGCCACCCCGCCGGCCGACCGCCTCCCGGACCTGGCCGCCCCGCCGCCGTACGACCCCACCGGCCCGGGGGCTCCGGACCGGCCCTCCGGCCTGGTCTGGGACCTGCACCCGGGCTATGTGCTGCGGCCGGAGGACCGGGTGGTGATCGCCGCGACCCGGCGCGGCCTGGCCGAGCTGCTGCGCGGCCGGCGCTCCGTGGCCCGTCGCTGAGCCGCGCCGGCCGGGACAGCCCCGCCGGCCGGCGTCTAACCGATGAGGGTCTCCTTCGGGCGGACCACGCAGAACTCGTTCCCCTCCGGATCGGCCAGCACCGTCCACGACTCGTCGCCGCTCTGCCCGACGTCCGCCCTGCGGGCACCGAGTGCGAGGACGCGTTCGATCTCGGCCTCCCGGTCCTGCGCGGCGGACGTCAGATCGAGGTGCAGGCGGTTCTTGACGGCCTTCCGGTCCGTCACCGGCATGAAGCAGATGCCCACCGGCGAGGTCTCGTCCGGTCCGATCACGACCTCCCTCTCCCGCTCGGACAGGATCCGCCAGCCCAGCACCTCGGCCCAGAACCGTGCCAGGGCGGGCAGATCGTGGGCGTCGATGACGATGTGGTGCAGCGAAAGAGGCATGCCGGCCAGTGTGCCCGGTGACCGCCCGGAGACGTCCTACCGGAACATCCCCATCGCGTCCCGCACCTCCCGCAGGGTCTCCTCGGCCACGGCGTTCGCCCGCTCGTTCCCGGCACGCAGGACGTCCCGTACGTACCCCATGTCCTGGGCGTACTCCGCCCGCCGGGCCCGGATCGGGGCCATCGCCGTGTTGACGGCCTCCGTCACGGTCCGCTTGAGACCTGCCGCGCCGCTGTTCCCGATCTCCTCGGCGACCTCGTGCGGGTCACGGGCGAGGCAGAGCGCGGCCAGTAGCACCAGGCTCGACACCCCCGGCCGGCGCTCGGGCTCGTAGGTGATGTGCCGTTCGGCGTCGGTGGTGGCGCCCTTGATCAGCCGGGCGGTCTCGTCGTCACCGGCCCCGAGGGCGATGGCGTTGTTGCGGCTCTTGCTCATCTTGGTGGCGTCGGTACCGAGCAGCAGGGGCGCGGCGGAGAGCAGCGCGTCGGGTTCGGGGAAGACGTCTCCGTACCGCTCGTTGAAGCGCCTGGCGACGGTGCGGGTGATCTCCAGGTGCGGCAGCTGGTCCAGGCCGACGGGCACGAGGTTGCCCTTGCAGAACAGGATGTCGGCGGCCTGGTGCACCGGGTAGGTGTACATGAGGCCGCTGACGGCGGACTGCCGCGAGTGCGCGATCTCGTCCTTGACGGTGGGGTTCCGGCCGAGTTCGGCGACGGAGACGAGGGACAGGAACGGCAGCAGCAGCTGGTTGAGCGCGGGGACCGCGCTGTGGTTGAAGACCGTCGAACGGGCGGGGTCGATCCCGATCGCGAGATAGTCCAGGAGCAGACCCTCCACATGCTCGGTGAGCCGCTCGGCTACGTCCCGGTCGGTGAGGACCTGGTAGTCGGCGATGAGCACGAAGACGTCCACACCGAGGTCCTGGAGGCGCACCCGGTTGTGGAGGGTGCCGAAATAGTGCCCGAGGTGCAGGGCGCCGGTGGGCCGGTCCCCGGTGAGGACTCGGAAGCGGCCGGGGTCCAGGGCGAGCTGCTGTTCCAGTTCGGCGCTGCGGCGCACGGCGGGGCTGACGGGCAGGTCGGTGGTCATGGTCACGGAGGCTCTCCTCGCCGGTGGTGTACACGTGGAGGACGGCCCGCCGCGGGGCGCCGAGGCAGCGAAAAGGGCCGTCCATGTCGAACGGCCCTGGTTCCGTGCAGATGAAGGTGGCCGCTCCTAGGAGGAGCGCCACCAGTTCCGGCACGGTACGGAGGTCATGGCGTCGAGTGTAGCGCGCACGCGTCCCCGGGGCGGGGTCCGGCGAGGCACCCCGGGCAGTGCACGCAAGGGCAACGAGCGGTCGCGCATCGGCTATCGGTCGGCGTGTCCGCCTACGTGGAACAGAAGCATGACGAAGCCGGCGAAGAGGTGCGTCGCGAAGACGTAGACGAAGACGCGCAGCATGACGCCGCGCTCCTTCCAGCGCTCGCTCTCGCTCATCGCTCACTCCCTCGTGCGGCGGCCGCGCACGCGCCCCGTCCAGCGTACGCAGAGCGGCCGTGCGGGCCTCCCCGGCGGGCGGAATAGAGAAGGGGGGTGCTCCGTTGTAGGGTGTGTTCACATAGTTCAACGTTCAACCAACCTCGCTCAACACTTTGGAGGCGGGCGCCATGCAGTTCGGGATCTTCACCGTCGGGGAT
Organism: Streptomyces sp. NPDC060209; assembly: GCF_042728155.1. Taxonomy (NCBI): domain Bacteria; kingdom Bacillati; phylum Actinomycetota; class Actinomycetes; order Kitasatosporales; family Streptomycetaceae; genus Streptomyces; species Streptomyces sp. NPDC060209. The sequence continues at coordinate 4,802 of NZ_JBHWZS010000123.1, read as the reverse complement.
GTCACCACCGACCCCACGACCGGTACGACACCGAGCGAGAACGAGCGGATCAAGGCGACCCTCGCGATCGCGCTCAAGGCCGAGGAAGTGGGCCTGGACGTCTTCGCGACCGGTGAGCACCACAACCCGCCGTTCGTCCCGTCCTCCCCGACGACCACGCTGGGCTACATCGCCGCCCGCACCGAGAATCTGATCCTCTCCACCTCCACCACGCTGATCACCACCAACGACCCGGTGAAGATCGCCGAGGACTACGCCACGCTCCAGCACCTGGCCGACGGCCGCGTCGACCTGATGATGGGCCGCGGCAACACCGGCCCGGTCTACCCCTGGTTCGGCAAGGACATCCGCCAGGGCATCCCGCTCGCGATCGAGAACTACGCGCTGCTCCACAAGCTGTGGCGCGAGGACGTCGTCGACTGGGAGGGGAAGTTCCGCACCCCGCTGCAGTCCTTCACCGCGACCCCGCGCCCGTTGGACGGCGTCCCGCCGTTCGTCTGGCACGGCTCCATCCGCTCCCCGGAGATCGCCGAGCAGGCCGCCTACTACGGCGACGGGTTCTTCCACAACAACATCTTCTGGCCCATGGAGCACACCAGGAAGATGGTCGACCTCTACCGGCGCCGCTACGCCCACTACGGCCACGGCACCGCCGAGCAGGCCATCGTGGGCCTCGGCGGCCAGGTGTTCATGCGGAAGAACTCGCAGGACGCGGTACGGGAGTTCCGCCCGTACTTCGACAACGCGCCCGTCTACGGGCACGGGCCCTCGCTGGAGGACTTCACCCAGCAGACCCCGCTGACCGTCGGCTCCCCGCAGGAGGTCATCGAGCGGACCCTGTCCTTCCGTGAGGACGTCGGCGACTACCAGCGCCAGCTGTTCCTGATGGACCACGCGGGACTGCCGCTGAAGACGGTCCTGGAGCAGCTCGACATCCTGGGCGAGGAGGTCGTGCCCGTACTGCGCAAGGAGTTCGCCCGTCTGCGCCCGGCCGGAGTGCCGGACGCCCCCGTCCACCCGGCGGTCGCCGCCGCCCGTGCCGCTGCCACCGCCGACCCGAAGGAGCTCCGATGACCATGCCCGCCACGGCCCCCCTGAAGATCGTCGCCGTCGCGGCCGGGCTCAGCAGCCCCTCTTCCACCCGGCTGCTGGCCGACCGGCTCGCCGAGGCCGCGCGCGAGAAGCTGGCCGCCGACCAGGACCGACGCGTCGAGGTCGAGGTCGTCGAGCTGCGCGATCTGGCCGTCGACATCGCCAACCACCTGGTCACCGGCTTCCCGCCGGCCGGCCTGAAGAAGGCGATCGACGCGGTGACCGGGTCGGACGGCCTGATCGCGGTGACACCCGTGTTCACCGCCTCCTACAGCGGGCTGTTCAAGTCGTTCTTCGACCTGATCGACAACACCGCGCTGACCGGCAAGCCCGTCGTCATCGCGGCGACCGGTGGGACCCCCCGGCACTCGCTGGTCCTGGAGCACGCCCTGCGACCGCTCTTCGCCTACCTGCGGGCCGTCGTCCTGCCGACCTCCGTGTACGCGGCGTCGGAGGACTGGGGCTCGTCCGGGGACGAGTACACCGAGGGGCTGCCCTCCCGGATCCGGCGCGCGGGAGGGGAGCTCGCCTCGGCCCTCACCGGGCGGACCGTCTCCGGCGCCTCCAGGGCACTCACCCTCGACGACGGCGAGGACGCGGTCGTCCCGTTCGCGCAGCAGCTCGCGGATCTGCGCGTCGGCTGACCGGACATCCCGGGGGCCGTCGGCCCCCGGGATGTTCCGTTTGGCTAGAGTCAGTCCCGGTATGCCGTAAATGTTCGAGCACGCTGGAGGCAGACATGGGCAGGATCGTCGTGGGCGTCGACGGATCGGACGCATCGATCAAGGCGCTCCGCTGGGCCGTACGCCAGGCCGAGCTGACCGGCGACACCGTCGAGGCGGTGAACAGCTGGGAGTACCCCGCGACCAGCTGGGGGTCGCTGATGCCGGGCATGCCGGAGGACTTCGACCCGCAGGCCGTGGCGACCGTGGCGCTCACCGAGGCTCTGGAGGAGGCCCTCGGCGCCGAGGGCGCGGCGGCGGTGGAGAAGGTCGTCGTGATCGGCAATCCCGCCCTGTCCCTGCTGGAACGCGCCCGGGGCGCGAACCTGCTGGTCGTCGGCGCCCGTGGCTACAGCGGCTTCAAGGCGACCCTGCTCGGCTCGGTCAGCCTCCATGTCACCCAGCACGCCACGTGCCCCGTGACCGTCGTACGCGACTGAGCCGGCAGGAGCCCTCAGCACCCCGGCCGCACACGAACGGGCCGGCCCCCGGTACACCCGAGGGGCCCGCCCGTTCGTGGCATGTCAGCCCTGAGACGTGATGTGGCTGATCACCCGGTCGAACTCCTTCGTCGGCGAGAAGTCCACGAATTCGCAGTCCTCCAGCGCCTCGGGAACGTGCCCGGGCGGCCAGTAGAACGCCTGGCCCTCCTCGTAGACCTCGTACGCCTCCGGGTCCGCGCCGGTCCGCAGCTTCAGCCGCCCCTTGAGGAGATAACCCCAGTGCGGGCAGGGGCACATGTCGTCGGGGAGGCCCTTGAGCGCCGGGCCCATGTCCGCGCCCTTGACGAGCCGGATGAGGGCGACGCTCAGATCTCCGCCGATCTCCTTCCTGCGCAGCTCCGCCACGTCGGTCTGGATCGCAACGGGCGTCTCGTTCCATGTCGTTGCCGTCATGGCTCCTCCAGAGCCGGTCTCCGTCCCCCTTCCAGTCTGGGCCCGGCTCCGCCGCGGCGCGATGTCAGAGGGCGACGACGCCGGCCACGGCACAGGACACGTTGTCCGGGCCACCCGCCTCCCCGGCCAGGGGCGCCGGGACGACGCCTCACTTCCGGTTGTAGAGCCGCATCGTCACCGCACCGAAGACCACCACGAGCATCGCCGACCAGCCCAGCGACCAGGCGATGTCCGCCGCAGGCCAGTTGCCGGCCATCAACTCCCGTACCGCAGCGGCGAGATGTGTCACCGGGCTGTTGTTCACGAACGCCTGCAGCCAGCCCGGCATCGTCGAGGGGTCCACGAAGACGTTGCTCAGGAACGTCAGCGGGAAGATCACCATCATGCTGACGCCCATCACCGACTTCTCGCTGCGCAGCATCAGCCCGAACATCGTCCAGATCCAGGAGAAGGCGAACGAGAACACCAGCAGAAGCACGACACCCGCCAGCACCCCCAGCACCCCGCCGTCCGGCCGGTAGCCGATGGCGATGCCGACCAGGAGCATCACGGCGGAGGCCAGGAGGTAGCGCACGACATCGCCGAGCAGGTAGCCGACCATCGGGGCCGGGCGCCAGATCGGCAGAGTGCGGAAGCGGTCGAACACACCCTTCGCGATGTCGGTGTTGACCGCGACGCCCGTGTACATCGTGATCATCACGACGCTCATGACGAGGATCCCGGGCAGCAGGAACTGGATGTAACCCTCGGTGGAGCCGGCCAGCGCCCCGCCGAACAGGTACGTGAACATCAGCACCATCATGATCGGGAAGACCGTCACGTCGAACAGCTGCTCCGGCACATGCTTGATCTTCAGCATGGCCCGCCATCCGAAGGTGAGCGACGCGGACAGCGCGGTGGGCCGGTGCGGCCGTTCCTGACCGACCAGCAGGGAGGCCAGCGTCTCCGCGTCCGGTGCGGTGAGCTCGGCGTCGTCGCGTTCGGCCGTGGTGGGCGCGGTGCTCACGACGCCACCCCCTTCTTGTCCGTGAGCGCGAGGAAGACCTCGTCGAGGCTGGGCTGGCCCAGCGCGAAGTTGTCCACGTGGATGCCGTTCCGCGCCAGCTCCGCCAGCGCCCGGGCGGCCTGCTCGGCGGCCCCCTTCTCGGTGCCGTGACCGTTGACCCTGGCGGTCAGAGCCACCGGGTCGTGGTCCGGCTGCACCGTGGCGTCCAGCACGAGCGCCAGCACCCGCTCGGCCTCCGGGCGCTGCTCGGGGTCGCGCAGACGCAGATGGACGGAGCCGGCGCCGACGGACGCCTTGAGCTCGCCCTTCGTACCCTCCGCGATCACCCTGCCGTGGTCGATCACAGCGATGCGGGAGGCCAGGTGGTCGGCCTCGTCGAGGTACTGGGTGGTCAGCATGACCGTCGTGCCCTGGGCGACGACGGCCCGCACGATGTCCCACACCTGGTTGCGGCTGCGCGGGTCGAGCCCCGTCGTCGGCTCGTCGAGGAAGAGCAGATCCGGCGTGTTCAGGATGGAAGCGGCGATGTCGATCCGGCGCCGCATACCGCCGGAGTAGTTCTTCACCTGCTTGCCCGCCGCCTCGCTCAGCCCGAAGGCTTCGAGCAGCTGGGCGGCCCGTGCCCTGGCGGCGGGCTTGGAGTGGCCGAGGAGCCGGGCCAGCAGCACCAGGTTCTCCGTACCGGTCAGGTCCTCGTCGACCGAGGCGTACTGCCCGGTGAGGCTGACCCGGCCGCGGACCGTGTCGGCGTCCTTCACGACGTCGTGGCCGAACACCCGCGCCAGGCCCGCGTCCGGCCGCAGCAGTGTCGCCAGCATCCTCACGGTGGTGGTCTTCCCGGCCCCGTTGGGCCCCAGGACTCCGTAGACGGTGCCTGCGGGCACGGCGAGGTCGACGCCGTCCACCGCGCGGTTCTCGCCGAAGGTCTTCACCAGCCCCTTGGTCTCGATGGCCAGTTCCGTAGTCATGGTCCCTTCCTTGCCGGCGGTGCCGAGGGCGGATACGGGCCACGATGGCACGGTACGACCGGGTCGCGGGGCGAATCGGACGGAATGGACGGGTGTGGCCGCCGGACCGGGTCCGGCG